>DASVHD010000034.1 GCA_036382775.1 bacterium
AAACGGCAAGCGTGGGGAAATCATTCAGAGGCGAACAGAAAAACTGGCTCTGGCCAGGGTCAAACGGTCGGAATATTATAACCAATTTTCCACCTTAAATCCGACCCCTGTTTTGTCCGATTCCCGCTGAACCAGTACACAATCTGCTTTCTTCATATTATTTTTAAAGACCTCCGCTGCCATATTATATGAGGTTTTTGGGGGAAGTCAACCGCCTTCTATTTTCATTTCTATTTGATAAAAACTTGAACTGGTTTTGTAACGATTGACATTGTTCGTCAATCGCATATACTTATGAAAAGGTAGGGAAAATAATGATTCCAGTGCAACTATACATTATCTCTTTTTTGTTGAACTTCACATATACTAATGACATAACATTGGGTGCCCCGGATACGATTAAAATCCTTGTAAATCCAATCAAAGTTACAGAAAAAAATGACACAATCTACGTCGTTGATCAGGAACGCTTGTCAAAAACTATTAAAGAATATACCCTTGATGGATTTTTCATTAAAGCACAGGCCTACGATCCTGTCCTTGACAGCATAATTTTTACCCAAACATCCCTCGCACCTACAACTGAAATAATAAAAATAGCAAGTAAACTGAAATCATCGTTACATCTAGCAAATGCGCATTGGCAGGCTATGTATGTTGAACCAGATAGCACCATATGGTTAGTTTGTAGTTGCTGGGATGGTGATGCATCATGGGATGCGATTCTTGCTTATGAGAAACAGGATACAGTTTTTAAAGTGGCTGGGTATGGACCTGGTTCAGGTGATTTTGACATCACCACTCTGATATTTCCCAGAGAATTTGTATTTTTCTTTTACGTTGGTGATCGTTACGTTTATCTCGTCTTAAATGAAATGCTGTGGCAATATGATCGGCAAGCACGATTTGTTCGTAAAATTGGCAATATACCAAACCAATGCTTTAAAGAACCTTGTGGACTGGCAATTGATAGTCATGGGTTCTTGTATATTACTGACTTTCGTTTAGGAAAAATATGGGAATTCCGGACCGGTGAGGGAAAACTTCAACTAACCTGTTTACCAGTTAGTGATGCAATTCTACCAGAGACTCCAACATTCCTTGCTTATTCATCAACATCTGGATTATGGGTTACAGATGTAAAAAATAAGACAATAAAGAACATCAGACATAGGGAAATACCAAAATCATTTACATTGAATTTGATGAATTACTTCCCGGGTGGAACGGATTATAAATTAGCTGCGGTTGATAGTCTCATACTTTTTTATTATGGAGGATATGTTTTCGTCTACAACACTTCTGGATATGTTCTTAAAAACTATAGGGGTGCTGACCACGGAGGCAAACAAGATGGCATAATAGGTATGGATAACTATGGCTATTTTTATTCATTTAAACGAGGTAAAGATTGGAGTGATATGACTTTCTTTCGAATTGATCCAATGGGTCATGATACCACAATCGTCGTACTACCTGATTCTTTTCAACCATATCGGATGAATTGGGAAAAATTCTATCGCATCGGTGATACCCTATATTTATTTGGAAACAATCAGATTTATCCACCTCAAGGATCTACGAATTTTCGTGGTTTTTATATTTTTATTAGCGATACGTTGAAGTATATGATTGCGGAATCGGAATTCGAAGGAGGATTGCCAAAAACAATAACGGATTTTGTCGTTGATTCATATGGACTTATTTGGGTTGCTGACTTAGACAATAGAACAGTTAAAAGATATAGGCTTCTTCCTAAATAACACATGGCACGATGCTGCTCTTTCTTGTTAATAAATTGAGGTAACTAAAACGAAAATTCATGATTTCTCATTGGAATATTGATCCATGTATAATCGTGTAGATCATCCATTACTTAAAAAATTAATAGAAAAAGCAAGCGGCGACATTAATAAAATAAAAGTAAATGATGCCGATGAAAAATTTTCTTTTAAAATAATTTTAGTGATATTTTTGTTTAAAGCAATTTCGATCTGCCAATCAATAATGGCAATTTTGCAATCGGATCCTACGCTATATCACGAAGCCGGTATACTAACGCGTTCTCTATTAGAACTGTTCATTAATGCAAAATATATAGGTAAAATACCAAAAGAATTAAGTGAGAGGTTCCTGCGATATAATGACGTTTGGCGATATAGATTCAGAGAAGAATTAAGCAGACGTAACCCAAAGTTTGGGAAAAAGCTTAAAAATGGAGATCTCGCTAGGTCCGTCAATCTTGACGATGAATACAAGCAATTTATTACTATATACGGAAAAGATAAGTTAAATAACTGGGCAGGTAAAACCCTAAAAGAAATGGCAAATGAGGTCAACGAAGATTGGCTATATTCAGTAGTCTACAAAATTCATTGCAAATATGTCCATCCAGACATCGATACTTTGACTAGGTATATGCATGTTGATAACTACAAAATCACAATTTATAGAAAAAGTAACCCGGAAGAGGAAAACCGCGTATTGGCAACATGTTTTGGTCTGTTTGCACAATTATATTTATTGTGTGATAAAGAGTTCATTTTGGGCAATGAAGATTGGATCGAAAATTTAGGGAAGAGGTTAACAACAATAGAAGATGAAAATATTATTGGGTCTTTAATAAAACAAAACGAATGTCCATATTGTCATGAGCATACAGTTAAAAATCTTCGCCAATCAGATACCATTACTATAGACACGGAGAACAAACCTGAAATTATTCCTCTTATGAAGTTTGCTTGTGAAAACATTGATTGCCCTCAATGTTTTTATGTCCAAAAAAATCTATATGACAAAATAGTAAGCCAAAATATAAATTCATAATAATAATTTCTAATCGTACTTTATTTCAAACAAACCATACCAACATGGCACAAACATGGCACAAATTTGACATGGCACTTGCGGCGCTTCAAAAACTCACGATATTTCATGTGGTTTGGGGGTGTCCGAAAAAGAGCGTCGGTCTCACATACCGAAGGTCGCTGGTTTCCCATTTCTTCTTTAATCTTCCAATATGAGGAAATGGGATCAATCCCTGCAGCCGTTTGCGGGGACAAATCCAGTACCGCTACCGATTTCGCTCAAATCTTTTTTCTGATTTGACTGCAAAATTGATGGGGCAATTGGGGTCAGCCCTCGAAATTAGAAATTAGTTGACAAAATCTGGAAAAAGAATATAGTGTGAGTATGGCACGTCCCTATCGATTACCAAGTGAAAACTGTCTATACCATATCATGAGCCGGGGCGATGATCGCAAGAAAATCTATAAGGGATCAGGAGATTTCGAAAAATTTATGGGTTACGTGATCCAGGCCAAAGAGCGATACCGGTTCTATCTTTATGCCTATTGTCTAATGCCCAACCATTTTCATCTCCTGCTGGAAACGAGGTTGGCGAACATCTCGGCGATCATGCATTAGATCAAAGGGGTTTATACGGTGTATTATAACCTCCGTCATTAACGCTGCGGGCATCTTTTTCAGGAAGCGAAACCATAACGGCAGCGGTGATCCGCTACTTTAACACAACACTTGATGAACTCAAGAGAAGTAGGACCAGACCATCCAGGGCTCGTCAGACCTTGATCTATCTATTGCGAAAATATATGGCATTGACAAACCGTGAAATCGGTGCAATGGTGGGTATGCGGTTTTCCGCGGTGAGCAAGGCAGGTTTGCAGATAGTGCAACTGATGGCGGTCGATAAAAAAATAAACCGCGATGTTAAAAAGATAATTTCTAATTTCGAGGGCTGACCCCTATGACATTGCGATAATAACGGGGCTGACGAGCAGCGACACTTCTATTCTCTGGACGGTTCCCAATATCCTTTCCGATTCTTGCAAGATCATGATCCGGGCGTATGGGCCGCCCCGCCAGGATGAACAAACGCCCCGCGGCACTGCCTGGGATTTTTCAGATAGCGTCTTTTCAATCGGACCGACAGGAATTGCGGAAAATGACAGAAGTCGGGTTAAGGACTACAGTTTAAAGATTTTACAGAATCCAATTATGAGCAGTAATACAAAAATTCGATATTCACTACCCAGGGGATCAACCGTCAAAATCAGTATCTATAACACATTAGGTCAATGTGAAGATATATTGGTTGATGGCTTTATGGTGCCGGGTATTTATGAACTAACATCTGACAGAACTCTGCCAAGTGGTATCTATTTTATTCAACTATCCTCCCCAGATAAAACCATAACCCAAAAGTTCATAATATTACGATGAAAAATGATTATTACGCCTTTACGCCAATTGGCATGATGACGTAAATCGATATTTGTTTAAGGAAATTCATAAAACTGTTACGTCATTGACTTGCTTCCAATTCTGAATAATATTACGGCATGACCAAAGGCAACGTTTTCAGCGGCATCCAGCCGTCAGGCCGGCTCCATATCGCGAATTATTTGTGCACGATGCGGAACATGATCGCGCTGCAGGACGACTACACCTGCGTTTACGGCATCGTCGACTACCACGCCATGACCGTACCCTTTGATCCTGGAGAAATAGATAAAAATATCTTCAACTGCGCGGTCGATTACCTTGCCGCCGGCATTGATCCGGAAAAGAGCATGCTGATGCTCCAATCCACGGTCTCGGAGCACACTGAGCTGGCCTGGATCCTCAACACGATCACGCCTGTGTCATGGCTCCTGCGCGTGCCGACATTTAAGGAAAAAAGAAAGCAAAACCCGGATTACGTGAACATGGGTTTGCTGGACTACCCGGTCCTGATGGCGGCTGATATAATTCTGTATAAATCCGTGGTCGTACCCGTTGGTGACGACCAGTTACCGCATTTGGAATTGACCAGGGAGATCGTGCGCCGATTCAATGGCTTGTTCGGTGAAACCTTCCCCGAGCCTAAGGAAAAACTCGCCGCCATATCGCGCATCCTGGGTCTCGATGGTGTCAACAAGATGAGCAAATCCCTTGATAACTGCATTTACCTGGATGAAGAAAAAGACGTGATCTGGAAAAAAATCTCAACTGCTGTCACCGACACCGACCGGAAAAAACGGACCGACCCGGGGAATCCCGCCGTATGTAATATCTATACGTTGCACCGCATGCTATCAAGCGATAAAGAAATTGCGTACGTAGATAAAGAATGCCGCGCTGCCGGCATTGGCTGTCTTGACTGCAAAAAGATACTTTTAGAAAACATTGACAAAGCGCTTCAGCCAATCAGGCAAAAACAAGCGGAATTACGGAAGAAAAAGGACTATATTCAAGATGTTTTGAAGGACGGTTCTAAACGGGCAAAGGCCATTGCCGAAAAGACGATGGATGAAGTATATTCAAAGATCGGAATAAAGAAATACCATACATAACATCATAAAAATTCTAAATTCTAAGCACTAAATTCTAAACAATATCTAAATTCAAAATTCTAAACCAATATGCAGGATTTATCATTCTGTATCTTTGCGTTTCGTTTATTGTTTGGTATTTAGGATTTTGTATTTGTTTCGGATTTAGAATTTAGGATTTCGGATTTATTCTAGTACGGTCTTACCTCGTCGTCATGCAGGATCGCCGCCACTGATTGACCCATAAGCTCGATCGAAACGATAAGCCTTCGTCGGCGCGCGTCTTCTTTTTCCAGCACGCCGATCGCGCCGGCCAGTGGTCCCGAGACCACCTGTACGCGCGAACCGACCTTGAGATACGGCAGCGGGTAGATATTGCGGTCGCTGCTCACGAAGATCTTGATCGTCTGGATATCTTCGTCCGGGATCGGTTTAGGTCTTGGTTTTCCGCAGATCATGACCACGCCGGGGGTCCTGAATACCTTAAACCAGTTCTTCTGATCCGAATCCAGCGCCACAAAAATATAATTGGGAAATAATGGCCGCTTCATAACTATCTTCCGGTCGCGGCGCTTGCTCGGGACCAGGATCCGCGGGAAAAATGTGTCCAACCCTTTATCTGACAGCACTTTGTTGACGGCTTTTTCATGGTTGCACTGCGTGTACACGGCGTACCAGCTCATGTCACAGCCACCCGTTACGCCGGTACCATCGGACCGTATCGGCCATTCCATTTGCCAGGTTGTATTGCGGCTTAAAATCGATTTCCCTGGTCAATCGCTCATTGCTGCATAACCAGTAATCCCGGGCCAATTCCCTGACCTTGTCGCGGCAGATGACCCTTTTTTCATTGAGAAAAACATCGCTCAGCAGGCCGCAGAACATGCATACTGCCGTGGGGATGTTTATTTTTATCGGCGGCCTTTTATCCAGCGCCTGCATTATCGCGCGGACCGTTTCATTAAAAGAATAACAGTTGCCGTCGTTCGTGAAGTAGATCCTCCGGTTAAAAAAACCATTACTGGTCAGCTTGATGATCAGCCGGACAAGGTCGCTGACATGCATGAAACTGAAATACTTTTCGCCGGAACCGACGATTGGGCAGAAACCGCTGTTAAGCATCATAATGTACTTAAACATTTCCACGTCGTGGGGTCCATACACACTGGGCGGTCTCAGGATGATATAGTCCAGGCTGCTGGCGGTAACCAGATCCTCGGCAAGCTGCTTGGAACGACCGTAATAGGAATACGCTATTGGTTTGTCATCTTCATTAACCGGCTTTTTCTTGTCGGTAGTGCCGCTGACCGCTTGGGAACTAAGATACAGCAGTTTTCGGACCGATTCTCGTTCCATGGCCGCGATCAGATTCACGGTGCCGACGACATTGGATATGTAATAATCATCAAAACACCGGCCCGTCGTTCTCGCCGCGCAATGGATAACGCCTTCAATACCATCCAGGGATTGGCCCAGCCCTTCCCCGTTTTCTATGTCCCCGAAAAATATTTCAATATTCTTATTGTGCTTGAAGGCCTCAACGTTCGAGGTTCGGCGGACCAGGATCCGCGTCACTTTAGTTTTTGCCAGTTCCAGTACGAGGTTTTTGCCGACAAACCCGCTCGCCCCGGTGACCAGTATCCCTATTCGCGCCATTTTCACTTTATTGACTTATGACCGACCAAAACGCGCCTTATTCGACCAGCATTCGTTTTTTTTCAATTAGGGTTGTTCGGATGTTTTAGAATTGATAGGTTAAAGAGAATTTTTTATTCGAGGTTTTGAAATCGTACATCGCTTCGTCAACGCCGACATCCAGCGAAAAACCGCCGGCCTTGATGCCGCCGCCGAATGTCAGACCGATCCGCTGTCCTTCATAATCGTAAAAATATCCGCCGCGCAGAATGACGAAGTCGAAATAGTTTATCTCCAAACCGATGCCTTTCCAGGCTTCCCTGAATTCATATTCCACGTTTTCAAAGAACGTGTTGTTCTCGCTCGCGAACATGCCGACCAGGATCTTGGTGACCTCGCCATTGAGATTGATCTTCAGTACCCGCGAGTTAAAGGGGCTGACTTTCAAACCAAGACGCAATGTGTACGGCAGCGGATCGGACGAACCGCTCTGGGTATAACTAATGTCTGGTCCGACGTTTTGCAGTACGGTCGACACAGCGAGAAAATTGAAAGGTTTGTATAGTATGCCGGCGTCGAAAGCGTAAGTAACGCCGGTCCCCCCGCTTTCGATACCCAATTCCGGCATCTTTTCGATCACCCAGTCCGGGAACAGGAATGAATAAATGAACTTCCAGCCCAACCCAAGACCAAGGGTAGGCTGCAGTTTCAAACCGTAGTTAAGGCCGACGGCGATATCAAAAGTCGTATATGTTCCCAGGTTCACGCCGTTCTCATTTACCACCTGGGTCTCGCCGGTGGTCAGGTAAATGAGATCGAAACCGAACGTGCCATTCCGGATCGGCCGCGTTACCCCGGTATATTCATAGTACATGCCCTCATGTAGACCGGGCAGCCAGTTCGCATGTTGCAGTGTGGCCATGGTCTTGTCAATAAAAGCCAAGCCCGCTTGATTATAATAACACGCGGTCGCGTCGTCAGCGCTTGCCGAAAACGCTCCCGCCATCGCGGTCGCCCGCGCCCCGGGCCAGATCATGAGGAAAACCGCACCCGGTCTTTGTGCCGTCCAACCCAAGCAAAGGCACAATCCGATAAAAAGCACAACTTTGCGCATTCACAACCTCCTGCTCTTACTGTATTATAACGACATGATCTGAACTGTCAAGGTACTTATGCATGCCGTGATTATGTTATGGAACGATGTGAGCGGAAAAAAACATGAATTATTTTTTTCTCGAGATCTTCAGGAAACGGTGTTTTCCGGCTCTCACAATCACCGGTTTTTCCAGACTGACGACATATGAAAGGTCCTTGATCACCTGGCCATCGATGTCGATCGCCCCTTCTCGCAACTTTCTTTTTGCCTCGGCCCTTGATGCCATGAGTTTGGACTGCACCAGCAGATCGATGATCGGCAATTCGCCGGCCGCGCAGTGGTATTCAGCCAGTTCATCGGGTATTTCCCCTTTAGAAAAAACTTTCTCAAAATCCCGCGCGGTTTTTTCTGCCACGTCCGCCGAATGGTACATGCGCACCAGGGTCTTGGCAAGTTCGAATTTTATATCGCGGGGATTGACCGAATTATTCCGCATCGCGGCGGCATATTCATCCAGCTTATGGGGGAAAATATCAGTGGTCAGTTCAAGATATTTCACGATCAATGTATCCGGCAGCGACATGACTTTGCCAAAAATATCTTTTGCCGGCTCCATGATCCCGATGTGATTGCCATAGCTCTTGCTCATTTTACGCGTGCCGTCCGTGCCCTCGAGTATGGGCATTGTCAAGACCACCTGGGGTTCCATGCCGAGTTCCCGCATGAGTTCACGGCCCACCAGCAGGTTGAACTTCTGGTCGGTGCCTCCCAGTTCAATATCGGCCTTGATCGCGACCGAATCGTAAGCCTGGCATATCGGATAAATGATCTCGTGCATGTATACCGGTATCCCTTCCTTGAGCCGTTGCGAAAAATCATCACGCTCAAGGATCCGGGCAACCGTGTATTTGGATGCGATATCGATGAAATCGTACATGGTCAGCGCACCAAGCCACTTGCTGTTATAAACGAATTCGGTCTTCTTAGGATCAAGGATCTTGAATATCTGTTCCCGGTATTTTGCCATGTTCTTCTTTATGGCATCCCGCGTCAGCTTAGGTCTTGTTTTTGAAAGACCGCTGGGATCACCGATCATTCCGGTAAAATCTCCGACAACCAGCACGGCCGTATGGCCAAGGTCCTGGAACTGGCGGAGCTTCCTCAACTGCACGGCGATACCCAGGTGGATCTCAGGCGCTGAGGGATCAATGCCCAGCTTGATCCGCACGTGGCGGTTCTTTTTCAGTTTTTGGACAAGCTCATCTTCGGAAATAAGCTCAGCGCAGTGACTTTTCATCACCGCCAGCTGTTTTCCGATGTCTCCGTGTTCTTTTTTGTCAATAGTTCGCATAGGTATAAATTATATGGATATTCTCTACTCTGTCAATCCGGTGTATCGCCCCGCAGGATGGCGTTGCCGACATATTGCCGGGCGATCGCAAGCAGTTGTGCCATCTCGGCAGGTTTATAACCCTTAGGATATGATTTTTTCAACCGGGCGTTCCCGGGACGGTAAACTTGCAGCGCCCATTTCCTGGCGCCTGCGATCTTCTCTCCGATCTTTGCGACTGCTTCATCGTCAATAATACCCGGCACGCACGTTGTCCTGAACTCGTAGTCAACGCTGCCATTCATGAGAAAAACGGTTGACGCCTTGACCAGGGCCAGGACTGACCGGTCGCTCTGTGATGTCCGGGCAGCCTTCTCGAGTCCGGTCGCAACCGTATATTTTTTTGGCTCCAGAGGCGCCTTAATGTCCATGGCGACGTAATCGACAAGCCCTTCCTGCACGATAGTTTGCAGACGCTCATTATGATACCCGTGAGTATCAAGTTTCAGGGCTGTGCCGGTAGTCTTCAGCGCGCGCATGAAAGCGACCGCCTGTTCGCCATAAGCCAGCGGTTCGCCGCCGGAAAGAACAACGCCATCGATCCACTTCCTTCTTTTCTTCACATGGGTCAGGATCTTCTCGGCCGGGATCTCGTCATAAGCGTCGCGTTGTTCCAGAAAACCATGGTTCTGGCAGAATGGACAGTGGAAATCGCAGCGGTCAAAAAAAAGCACCATTGAAATCTTCCCGTCCCAGTCGATCAGTGATGTTTCGATAATGGAGCGGATCATTGGCAGTATAAGTGATGCTCTTTATGAAAACCCACGCGGACCGTTCTCAGGGGAATATTTTACCGGGGTTGAGCAGGTTAGCGGGATCAAAGATCTTTTTTATCTGTTTCATCTTGTCGATCGCGGTTTTATCGAGGGCAAGCGTAATAAAATCAACCTTAGACAGACCGACCCCGTGCTCCGCGGTGATCGTCCCGCCAAGGTCCACAGTTATCCGGTACATTTCCCGGCGCACCAGCATGACCCATGCATCTGCCGGTCTTTCCCTTTGCTCATGCCGGCCGCGGATGCCGATATCAGCGTGGATATTACCGTCCCCGAGATGGCCGAAAGCAAAGAGCGTTGTCTTATAGTTCCGCGCGCAAGTCTGCAGCGATCTGATAAGCTCGGGTATGCGGTTCCTGGGCACGACCAGATCTTCACGGGCGATGATCGCAGCTTGAGATTTCAGCGCCTCGCCGATCTTTCTCCGGATTTCCCATATCTTTTCACGGTCGGCCGCACTTTTCCCGACGACCACGTCGCGCGCCCCGGCTCGCAGCGCCATCTCTCCGATCCGGTCATATTCAATCCGCAGCTGGTTTCTGTCGTTGCCGTCAAGTTCTACGATCAGGTGGGCGTTGGCGTCGCTGAATGGTGCCTGCCTTTTAAGATAATCGCCGACCGTCCGCACGACTTCTCCCTCCATAAACTCGATGACCGCTGGTAAATGACCATCGGCAATGACCGACTGCGCGAACAATGATGCCTGGTCCACGCTATCCAGCGGCACCAAAAGGTCGATGATCTCCCTCGGTCTGGACAGGACGCGGATCGTTGCTTCCGTGACCACGGCCAGGGTACCTTCGGAACCGACGATCAGGTCGATAAGGTCATAACCGGTCACGTTCTTTAGCAGTTTGCCGCCCAGGCGCATGATGGTCCCGTCGCATAACACGATCTCCAGACCGGTGACATAGTTTTTCGTGACACCGTACTTCATGGCGCGCGGTCCCCCCGCATTTTCTGCGATATTACCGCCGATGGTGCATGAATCAAGGCTTACCGGATCAGGCGGGAAGAACAGCCCGACTTGCGCCAGGGCTTTGTCCAGCTCGCCGTTCACGACGCCGGGTTCCACGACCGCCATGAGATTGGCCTGATCGATATCCTTGACGCGGTTCATCCGTTCCAGCGATAGCACGATCCCGCCGCGCACGGGTACGGCACCAGCCGACAGCGATGTACCTCCTCCCCGTGGGGTGATAGGAGTCGCATGATCATGGGCGAGTTTCATCACGGCAGAAACCTCGGCGGTCGAAGCCGGTTTCACCACCAGCGCCGGTATTGCCGAATATCCCGGGGTTTCGTCATGGGTGTAATTTTCCAGTGCATCACCATCGGTGATAACGTGCTTCGGTCCGACGATGTCCTTTATTTGAGCAACGATATCATTGTTCAGCTGAATAATATGTGAGGGGCTCATCAGAGGTTTTTCTATTCGAATTTGAAAGATCCGCCGGCAAAGATCTCCAGGCATGCGTCCACCACGGTGGGATCGTATAAAGTTCCCCGATTCTGGGTGATCTCTTCCAGGGCCTGTTCGATCCCCTTGGCCGGCCGGTAGGGCCGGTGGGAAGACATGGCTTCGACGACATCGGCGACCGTCAGTATGCGCGCCTCGGGAATGATCTGATCGCCATTTAATCCAGCAGGATATCCCGAACCATTGAGGCGCTCGTGATGCTGCAGAACCATTTTGACCACGGGCCAGGGAAATTCGATGTTTTTAATAATATCGGCCGCGGTCTGGGGGTGGGTTTTCACGATGCTGTATTCAACACTGGTCAGCTTTGTCGGTTTGCTCAGGATCTCGGTCGGAACGTAGATCTTGCCGATATCATGCAAAGTCCCGCCGACTCGTATCCCGTCGATCAGGTTGTCATCAAAACCCATATGCCTGGCGATCGCTACGGCGAGTAAAGTTACCCGGCGCTGATGCCCGGCCGTGTACGGATCTTTCTTTTCGGCGGCGGCGGCAAGCGAGATCACAATGCCATCCAGAGCTTTTTTAAGCTTTTCAAAACCGTCTTTTACGTCGTGTTCAACCTTTTTACGGTCCGTAATATCAGTGATGATCCCCATGATCGCCGGCGCACCGGCAAGGGTAATGACCTTGGTCGTAAGGATCGCGTCAATTCTCTTCCCGTTCTTGCCGACCAGCGTGTAATCGTAGGGTTCAATATCCTCGCCTTTAAAATGGCGGGCGAGATTCTCACTTATCCTCACTTTATCCTCATGAGCGATCAGGTTCATGAAATCAAAATTAGGGTCGTAGAATTCATCCTTGGAATAGCCCAGGATCTCGGTGCACTTTTCGTTGGCATAAAGGACCGCGCCTTTATGGTAAATAAATATCATGTTCGGTGATTTCTCGGCCAGCATCCGGAATTTTTCCTCCGATTCCGAGAGCGACTCAAAAACATATCGGCGTTCCACCGCATTGGTGAATATTTCGCCGACAACCCTCAAGATGGTCACGGTATCATCGGTCCACTGTTTCTCCTCCGTCACCGCGTCGAATCCGACAAAACCGATTATGTGACCGCCAAAGACCATGGGTACAAGCACTATCGATTTGATGAGTTCGTAGTCGAACTCCTCCTTCTCGGCCCTGGCTTCCGGCGGCAAATCTGCCACGCGCGGTACCACGATCGTTTCCAATCTCCTAAGCTGTTCCATGATCCAGGGAAAAGTCGTGACCGGAATACCCTGCAGTCTTTGCATCTGCGCCTCCACGCCGTCCGCGCACCACTCATGGGTGTTGGACATCGTGGACCCGTCGGCCGAGAACAGGAACACGTAGCTCCTGCTGGCGCCGGCGAACTGGCCGATCGTCAACAGCGCATTTTCGATCGCCGCGTCGATCTCATTGGACATGATGTTGATGAACTGCGTTGAGATCGTGGTCACGACCTTTTCAAAATCCAGATGGTATTTGATCGTCCTCCCGGCTTTCACCCTTTCCGTGATATTGGTGACCACCGCGATCGCGCCGGCGTATTTGCCGTCTTCGCTGAGGATCGGGGCTGTTTCCATAAGGGTGTGTATCCGCGAACCGTTCTTGGTGATGAACTCGAACTCGTGCTGTTCGGTAATACCATGCTTGCGACGCTCGACAAGATCCTGGGTTGCTTCAAGGGCTTTCTCATCGACAAAATTGAATAGCGATTTGCCCATCATTTCCTGCGGCTGATAGCCAAGCATCATTGCCATCCGGGGATTAACGAAAGTCGTATTGCTTTCGGCGTCGATAGCCCACACCCCTTCGCGCGTCAATTCGACGAGCTGGCGGTATTTTCTTTCGCTTTTCAGCAACGCTTCTTCGGCGATCTTGCGCTCCGTGATGTCGATCATGAGACCAACGATCTCCAGTGGTTCGCCATGATTGTCGCGGACCAGCCGCATTTCGTCGCGTACCCAGATATAGTGTTTGTCGCGGCATTGGAACCGGTAATCGTACGCGTAACTGCCGAGTTCGTGCACGTAATGGATCTCCCCGAGGATGCGTTCCCTATCATCGGCGTGAATATGTTCCAGCCAAAAGATAGAACTGGCGGTGAAATCGCGCGGTTCATGCCCCGTGATCTGCCGGACGTTATCGCTCACGAAGGTTGCGCCGTAATCGCCGATGGCATGGCTGGTGTAGACGACCGCGGTCATTGAAGCCAGGAGGAATTTTAGACGTTCGTTCGCCACCTGGATCCTTTGCTCGGCGTACTTGCGCTCCGTTATGTCGGCGCATGCGCCAACCATTCGGCGCGCTTTTCCATCGGCGTCCCTTAAAGCCGTGCCGCGGTCGATCCAGTGCCTGATGGTCCCATCCTTTCGCACGATCCGGTACTCGGTGTTATACGGCTCGCCGGCGCGCAGATGCTTTTCCACTTCCTGCATTACCCGGTCGTGGTCGGCTGGATGCATTATATTCTCCCACGCCTGGATCGTCCGTGGAAATTCGTTGAGCCCATACCCGACCAGCGCGTCGATCTCTCCGAACCATTCGAGCCGTCCGGACGCCAAATCCCAATCCCAGATAAGATCCGACGCGCTCTGGGCCGCAATCCGGAACCTCTCCTCGCTGCTTTTCAACGCGTTCTGCGTTTTCTTTTCCTCCGTGACATCGCGGATCTCGGTGATTATCTTGACCACCTTGCCATCCTCGATCACGGGGGTTTTCCGCGTGTCGGTGATAAATTCCTTTCCCCCTATCTTGGTCGTCTCCTCCGTAAACAGCATTTTCCCGGTCTCAAAGATATGATGGTATTCTTCGCGTATGGTGTCGGATAAAAAAGCAAAAACCTCGAAAAGGTTCTTCCCCAGGACGTCGACCGTAAGGTTCAGTTCCTGGTTCCACTTTCTGAAAGTGTCGTTGAACATGATGATGCGGCACTCGGCGTCGATGACATGGATCGCGTCCAGCATCGAATTAAGGGTCGTCCGGTACTCGGTCTCGGATTTGACCAGCAAAGCTTCCTGGTGCTTTCTTTCGGTAATATCAATGCAGGCGGCAAAGCATCCGATGGCAGTTCCGGTCTCATCCTGCCTTGCATAAGCGTAAATGCTGACCGGCGTCTTGCTACCATTAGGATCCATGACCGTGGATTCAAGCCTTTTCACTTGCTTGCCAGCAGTGATGAGTTCACGATAATACTCCTCGTGAAAAGCCGGACATAGATCGGCAATCAGTTTTCCAATGAGCGAATCCTTAGAGCATTTGCATAATTCTTCGAATCCCTTATTGACATCCAATATTACACCGAGCGGACTCAGGTACACGATGGGAATCGGCAGAAAACACCACATATCGTTAATATACTTCTCTAATTCAAAAAGGTCCTGATCAATCGCTCTGGATTCTTCACGCATTATTTCATCACCACCGGAAGAAGTATTCATGGACATCGTCTCCTTTGAATATACATTTTGTTTCTTCCACCTTCACGTCATACTTTGGGAAATTGTGTTGAACCAGTCTACGGAAAAAACCTTCAAGATACCTGCAATATATCGAATGGACTTTAAAATTAATGAGCTCGAGTGTAACAATATGATCGTTTTCATTAAACCTGACAGGGTTTATCCGACCCACTGAATAATATTTCGACCAATAAACAGGTGCACTATTGAAGACTGCTCGTGGCGACGCAAAGAACTTCGCCAACAACCTGATTATGAATGAGTGTTTGGATCCGACATCACCCATCGCGTGGAAATCGCGGTCCTGCCACCCGAAAAAATCACGCATCATTACCATGGACAGCGCTCGCGTCCGCAAAGGCACCCACGCCATGGCGCGGACTGCATCGTACGACAACTGGATGCCGTAAGATTCGAGGGCCGATTCTATCCGGCGCAAACCGTCGCTTCCGATGGCGGTGCGGATATATTCTGCGTCCGTCTGAAATGCCGCTCCCCTGATTTCGCCGGGGATTTCAATATAGCTTTTGAACTCCGGTTCCGGGATCATGCTGCTTTATTCCAGAACATAGGATTTCTCACGGAACAACCGCACGCAGGCATCGACCACGACGGGGTCGAACGCCGTGCCCCGCTTGTTGATGATCTCGGCCAGGGCTGCATCAATGCCCAACGCCGCGCGGTAAGGACGGTGGGCGGCGATCGCTTCAACCACGTCAGCGACGCCCAGCACCCGTGCTTCCAGCAGGATGGATTCTCCTCGCAGTCCGTTCGGGTACCCCGATCCGTTATAGCGCTCGTGATGCTGGAGCAGGATCTGAGCTATCGGCCAGGGGAAATTTATCTCCTTGAGGATATCGTGACCGACCTGCGAATGCATCTTTACCAGCGCGTACTCGATCTCGCTTAGTGCCGACGGTTTGCTCAGGATCTCCGCTGGTGCCGAGATCTTACCGATATCATGCACGAGCCCGGCCAGCCGGATACCCTCGATCTGGTTGGAGGTCAAACCCATTTCCTGGGCGATCGCGCACGCGAGTTTTGTCACCTGGCGCTGATGACCGGCCGTGTACGCGTCCTTCATTTCCACCACTTTGGCGATCGCCTTGATCGTATCGCTGAGCAGGTTCTGCAACTTCGCGAGACTGAATTGCAGATCGGTTTGCGCCCGGATCCGGTCGGTCACGTCGGTGATGAAAACCAGGTCGGCGATCGCACCCTGATAGGGCACGACATCCGCATTGACCTCGGCGTTGATCATCCGACCGTCCTTATGACGCAGGACCATGTCATAATGTTTTTCCACATTTTCACCTTCAAGCCGGAGCTTGTACCGCTCGACGATCCTCTCGATCTCGTCGGGGTGAACATACTGCGTGAATTGGGTGCCCACGAATTCTTCGATCGCAAATCCAAAGATCTCGGCCATCCGGGGATTCGCGTACTTGATGATGCCATCCTGGATGACGACAATGCCATCGTTGGCTCGTTCCACCAGATTGCGGTATTTTTCCTCGCTTTCGCGGATCGACTCTTCGGCAAGCTTGCGGCTGGTTATATCTTCGATGATGCCGTCGATGTACTGCAGCGTGCCGTTTTCATCGAACTTTCCCATTGCCGTGATCGCTCCCCAGAAGGACGAACCATTCCGCCTTTTGAAAAGGAATTCCTCGTTCCTGACCAGGGTGTTAGAACTGACAAGCGCCCTCAATCTTTCACGGTCTTCGGTGCGGTCATATAGATCGATGACATTACATTTCATGAATTCTTCGCTGTTTTCATAACCGAATATCCTGACGACCGCCGGATTAACGTCGACGAACCTGCCTTTTGCGTCGGCCGTGCTCCGGAAGACGCCCATGCTCAAACGGTCCATGAGGCTGCGGTATTTTTCCTCGGTTGTCTTCAACTCGGCAGTGCGTTCGCTGACCAGCTGTTCCAGCTCTTTTCTTGCGTCCATGAGCTGTTTCTCGACCTTCCGGCGCTGGATGAGCTCTTCCTGGAATTGTATGTACAACCGGCAGTTCTCGATCGCCACGGCCGCAAGGTTCGCGAAGATCTCCAGTGATTGGAACGCTTCATGTCCCGGCCGCAGGTTGTCAAAAGGCTGGTCCACCGACAGGAGAATGTAGTTATTCCCCTGCCGCAGTTCGATGACCGCGAAGAAGGCGTCCTGGGGATGCCATGACATCTTGCCGAGCACCGGCTGGTCTCCGATGGGCTCATATCGGTTGGTCGCCGCACGGTATTGAACGGCTCGCCATTCGACATCACCGTGGGGTATGAAATAGCACCGGCCGACACGGTAACGCTCCTGGAGAAGTGCCGTAAAATCCTTCCAGGTCATTTGCACCAGGGCTGTCTCGAGTTGATCTTTTGCCTCATCACCCAGACCGGCCGAAGCGACGACCCGTGTCCTGGACATTGTCGGTTCCACCAGGCTCAGCACGACCAGGTTGAATCCCAGAGAATCACGGGCGGTCTTGACCATGGTATCCAGTAGCGAGTCCAGATCGAGATCGATGAGCAGCGAGTTGGCGACGTCGAGGATCCGGTTCAGTTGCCGGATACGCGCTTCCAGTTTATGCACCGTATCGCGCCATGACAGTTCATCGTCGCGATGTGTAGCGTCTATCCCTGCAAGTTCATTGACCCGCTGGCGCAGTCTCTGCAACTCGCCCAGTAGCTGCTCCTTTGATTTGTTGGCATCAGGATCGAACATAACTATTCTCCTCTAAGCTGCAACGTTCAGTGCGACCTAAGCTAATGAAATATACTACCAAAAAGCTGCAGTGTCAAGGGATAACCTGAGCGCTTGGGGTAATGACAATGCAACAAAAATCCCGTTAGGGGAGTGTGATCCCCTAACGGGATTTTTGTCCGTAATCGGTATTAAAGAGCTTTCCAGATAATTTCCTGTAAACCCAGAACGTTGAGCTTACCACCGCCTTTATCGGCGACCGCGGTCGCCGCGGGGATCTGGCATCATGTTTTCGTACGTGTTGATTTGCCTGCAAAGAGCGAATGTGAATCGCCGACAACTTGGATTGCCTCCGACCGATGTCAGCGGGAACCTGCATTATATTATCGACTCGCCGATCACCGCAGAAACACTGCTTTTTCCATCTGCTCCTGTCCGCCGGCTTCCAGCCGGACAAAATACACACCGGCCGGGACCATCCCCCCCTCATCGTCATCGCCGGACCAAGAGACGACCGATCCATGATGCAGGATATATGACGCAAGATCAGCAGTAAGATCACGCACTAACCGGCCATTCGCATCGAATATTCTCAGCACATAATCCTTTGATCGTGTAGCATGGATCGTGTATCGGATATCGATCCGGGTCCGGAATGGATTGGGCGAGATGTTGAGCAGGATTGTTCCTCGCTTGATTCGGGACTGAACATCGGGATAGGACGGTTCTTCGATACCGATTGGGCCGATAGCCAGGCAGACCGGTTCCGGATAGAAGCCCACATCCGGATCGTTGCAATAAATCCAGAGCGTATCCCAGTATGTGCCGTCCGCAAGACACGCGGTATCAACAGAGACTTTGACAGCGGTCGACTCGCCGGGAACAAGAACAAACGAGGTCGCAGACGCCTGCTTCAACCATGCCGCGTTCCAGTCAAAGCCCTTGTCAAACTCAAGATTACCGGGAGCTGCCGGTGCGTTACGGATGTAAAATGTTCCGCTCAGCAATCTGGACGCAACCACCGCATTGACCGCATTCAGGGCATTGATTCTTCCCGCACCGTAGTAGTTATCCCGACCGGCTGCGCCCAGATCCAGAGACGTAGTTTCAATTATTGAATCAAGTTCCCGGCACGTAAGAAAACGATTTTTTTCAAGCATCAATGCCATCGTACCCGCGAGATGGGGCGCGGCCATTGATGTGCCGCTCATGCTCGTATATCCCGACATATTGTTATAGAGCAGTGATTTGATATTTACGCCGGGCGCACTCACTTCGGGTTTCTTAAGCCCGGACGGGTAGAGATAATCCATGTATATGTTAGTATTCCACTGCGTCGGTCCGTAACTGGAAAAATTTGCTATTACATCAGCCGCATCGGTTGCGCCCACAGACATAGTTGCATTGCGCCCGCCATTCGGCGCATACCAGGGTGCCGGTACATCGCCAGGGCTTGTTATGTCATACGGAATAACATAATGGCTACCACCACCTTTACCGTTTCCAGCAGAAACTGTCAATGGCACGCCGGTGATATAAGCAATTCTGCTCATGTCACGGCAATAGTTTTTGGTCGCACTATTGGCACTATCGGCGCCCAGCGACATATTGATAATATCAGCGCCATGGTCAATCGCAAACTGAAGTCCTTCGATTATCCATGTGAGCGCACCGGCACCGCTTGCGTTCAATACCTTTATCGCCATTATCTGAGCGTCAGGCGCGACTCCGGTCTGACTACCAGCCGTACCATCGCCGGCAATAATGCCCGCCACGTGCGTACCATGACCATTATCGTCAGACGGATACTTGTCATGATTCACAAAATCGTATCCGTGCGCGGGATACGAGACCCCACCCTCCCACAAATGGTCGTTAAGATCTTGATGCCCCCAGCTCACACCCGTGTCCAGAACTCCGACGATAACGCCCTTGCCGGTATAACCCAAGCTCCAGACCGAATCAGCCTGGATTTTTTCTACCCCCCAGACGATTTCACGCCCGGACAATTCATCTCCGGGTCTCGGGGCAGCTTTCCCTGAAACATGAAAACATTCATTGTCAAGGCTGATATTACTTATACCGGCGATCTGGGCGAGTTCATCGATTACATCCTTCCTTACTTTCGCACTGACCGCATTGACAATCCATAGCGATGCGATGTTTTTGACCGTTTCTTGCCTCATCTTTGCCTCAAGGTATGAGAGGATATCCTTTTGGGAATTCTGTGACAGCATTTTCAGCTGCGAAGTCACCCATTGACGGCGCTGCATTTTTCCAACCTGCAAGGCGTCCGCTTCCAGGATGATCATGTCCGGTTGCTCGGAGAGAAGAATGATAACGGGAATGAATTCATCGTCTCTGGCGGACTGCATCTGCTCCGACAACGTCGGTTCAATCACACTGGAAGACCATGGTCTGAAGGTCGTTCTGATCGGTAGAAAATGGTTTTGCGTCATTGTACCGGTGGTGAAGATCAGTGTCTCCGGATTCGTGCTTATTTCGCCCGGATTGGTGGCAAGATAGCTCATGTCATGACCCATAACCAGTAAATCCTCGTCGTTGCTGGCGTTCATCGTCGTGCCGCACATGAACAAGCTGTCATCACCTCCATAAACGACCGCATATGCCTCGTCGCTGCTGTGGGCAGGGCTGTCATAGAGATATGCGGGCTTGCGTTCATTGCCAAACCGGGTGAGATACAGGACAAGAAAATCACCGGTCGCCGCGATCGCCGTTCCAGCAATATATAAATGACCATCCAGACCATACTCGATCTCATGGGGGCTGTCAAAATTACTGCCCGGTCCGTTGTAGTTGTAGTACCAGCGCCTTATGCCTGATGGTGTCAGACTCATAGCAACGATATCTCTCGTGTACGCACCGTAACCCCCAAATCCGGCCAGGTAAAGGTTCCCGTCTGTACCCCTGATAATACTGGCAGCCATGTCCATGTAGTAACCTGGACTGGTGTAAGTATATGTCCACTTTTCCGCCATTCCCGGGCTCAGGCTCACCACCAGCAGATCGCTATAATGGTCGGTCGCTACTCTGCCCGCAACATAGATAGTGCTGTCAGGACCCGTGGTGATTGAATATGCCAGATCGTCGTTCAATGATCCGGTGTATTGGTATGTCCACCGTGCGGAACCCGCCGTGGTCCAGCTCTGCACGCTGAATCGGGAATCCGCTTCTCCGGCTACATAGATATTACCATCCGGGCAATACGTGAGTTCATAACTCCGGTTCAATCCGGATCTTTTCCATCGTTCCGCGCCGCTCGTGGTGAAACTTGCGACGTTTCCTTCTCCGCAGCAATAGAGATTGCCGTCGGCACCGTAGATCAGGCTATGAGCATCCATCTGGGTGTAGACCCAGCGTTGAACCCCGTTGGGAGTAAGACTCACGACAATGCTGTCACCGCAGGCATAGAGATTGCCGTCAGCACCCCAGACAATGCAATAATACAGGGCGCCGTTGCCCAGTTCTTTTCTCGGGTAATTGTACATCCAGCGGAAAGCTCCAGCCGAGGTAAGGCTTACAACCGTCAGATTACCCGGATTACTGGGCCACCTGGAGTCGCTGTAACCGACGGCATAAACGTTGTGGTCGGCCCCGAATATCATATCGTCAAGCCGATCATGATTATTCAAGGATCCATTGAATGTGTAGATCCATGCCTGCCCTTGCCCCGCGAGGAAAAAAATGATGCCGGCGATGACTACCAGACCATGCTTACTATAATATTTTTTCGACATGATTTGCCTCCAGTTAGCGTATTTTCACAACCCGCGCCGTTGCATCGGTATTCTCCAACTTCGCAAAATACACGCCCGGACAAAGAGCCTCCCCAATGCGATTGCCAGAATATGTCCCCACGCATCTACCCTGAATATCGTATACGAGAACACGCGTCCGTTCGCGGCCGGCTATTGCTGCATAAGACCTGAAAGGATTCGGGATTATCCTCAGCCTGCCGTTTTCCATGTTTCCGCTCACGCAACGATTTTCCTTTATGCCCACATTACCGTTCGGATCGGTCTTGACTACATAGACATCATAGCCGGTTCCTGATGAATATATAGAACCTGCGGCGATGAAACCGTTATCCTGCGTCTGTCGGACCGTATATGCATACGAGTTTTCAGTAAAGCGTTTGGTCCATATTGTATCGCCCATAGCGTCAATTTTCAATAACCAAAGGGCATTATATCCGCTTGGAGGTTGGACATCAGAGCCGCCCAAAATATAGCCGCCGTCCGTAGTCTGCATGATTGAATGCGCCCAATCATCCATTGAACCGCCGTAGGTCTTTTCCCACAACAACTCGCCGCTGGCATCAACCGCGAACACATACGCTTCGCCGGCGAGCGCACCGCGTGTTGATTTGCCGACGACCACGTATTCACCATTTGCGTTTTCAATGACATCCATGCCATAATCAGTTTCTGAACCGCCGTATTTTTTCGTCCAGATCGTGTCTCCCAGGCTGTTGGTTTTGATCAAATAGACCTGAGCATCGGCAATATTGTAATCATATGTTCCGACTGCAATATAACCACCGTCCGCGGTCTGCTTGACCGAACTTGCTTCATCATGGTTTGACCCGCCATAGGTTCTGTCCCAGACGAGATTTCCTGCGCCGTCCGTCTTAATAAGCCACATATCACCAACTCCGGTCGCGTATATTTTATATCCGGCAATAATATACCCGCCGTCAAGGGTTGGCTCAACACAATTTCCCCAATCTTCGTACAAGCCGCCATATGTTTTTGTCCATAATGTATCACCTGAGGAATCGGTTTTCAAAAGCCAAACATCAAGATACCCCGCCCCAAACGACTGGGTCCGTCCGGCGATGATGTAACCTCCATCGGATGTGAGGGCGATGCTGGTCGCACCATCGCTGCCTGAACCCCCGTAGGTTTTTGTCCAGATGGTATCCCCGGCTGAATCCGTTCTGATAAGATAAAGATCTTCGCCGCCTGCGCCAAAAGACATTGTCCTGCCTGCAATAATGTAGCCTCCATCAGAGGTCTGGCACACTGAATGGCCAAAATCCCAATTTCCTCCTCCGTAAGTCTTAATCCAGGTTTGACCATAGATGGAAGCGTACGGGAAAACCGTCACCATCCACCCAAACGCCAATGCAAAATATTTCATAATGCCTCCTTCTGTATAGAATATAGGCAGATATGTGTCTGAAATCATGAATTATAGCATCTCAACAAGCAGAACTGAGGCGAAGATGACATATTTATCTTGGCTGTTGACATAAATTTCATGTTTGGCTATAATGTTTCCATATGATGGTGAAAAATGACGCCTGACGAAAAACGAAAAATAGAAGCTGTAGAATCATATCTTTCCGAAGGAACCTTAGAGGAAAAAGCTTCAATCTACAAAATTCATAGAAATACGCTCTGGCGATGGGTTAAGCGTTATCACGCGGACGGTTTTAAAAATTCCTTAACTCGACAATTTTCCATGAGACACTGGCAGCGAACAGCTGCAAATGTTGAGGACAGAATTGTAACGCTGAAAGAATTCAACCCGTCGTTAACAGTCCGCAAGGCTCAAATGATTTTAAAAAAAACCGGGATAAGAATTTCCTTGAAAGGAATCTGGAATATCTGGAAAAGGTTCGGCTATTGCGGGTTTATGAGAAATCGATTTACTCCATCGTATCGGGATTATGTAAGTGCTTCTTCGATTTCAAAGGAGTTGCTTTGCAAGATAACTGCATTGGTTGAAGAAGGAAGGGTTGAAGAAGCAGCCGCCTTAATAAATCGACTGCCGGTCTATATGGACATGGAAACATTGAGGAAAATTCCGGAATCATTCCTTTCCGTGAGGAGAAAAGTTGAGCGACTCGGTGCTGAATTCGGTATCATCCCCCTTCCTCAATTACGACATAAAGCCAAGGTTTTGAGAGAACAGCTTGAAAAGCGGAAAATGTGGTATTCAGCGCTGAGAGCAACGGTTGATGAGGGTTATGCCCTGATGTGGATGGGCCGGCCGAAGGAGCTGCTGAGATTGGTAGTCAAATTAAAAAAGAAAAAAGAAGGTTTGAGGGATCCAGGATTACGCTTCGCAATTCTCTTGCTTGAAGGCCATGCATATGGCAGTCTCCTGCAAATTCCCAGGGCATTACAATGTGCCAGGGAATGTAAAAGGATCATCCAAAGTCTCGGTAATTCTTACGTCTTGATGGGTGAACTTTCCGGATTTTATTCGGTCATAGGATACTACCGAGAAGCAATTTTTTGGGCAAAAAAAGCGCTTGAAGGAATCGGCGGCGATTATCGAAAACACCTCTGTGCGAGTCTCGTGGGGTATCTTACCACCTCGGGTGATTATCGCTCTGCAACCGGAATCTTAAAAGAAGGGAAATCAGAGGAATGGGATTACAGTTCAAGGGCGCTTCTTTGCGAAGCATTTATCAGTCTCAACAAAGGCGATTTTCAAGAAGCTTCTTCATTGGCAGTCAAGGCCTTGGAGCAATCAATAAAGGAGGGAATCAAAAGATACTTCCACTTGACAACTTTCATTCTTGCCTGTTGCCATGCGTCGGCTGGTGAGAAAGAAGCAGCACGGGTGCTATTAAGAAGATATAATCCATTGCTAAAGAAATATCACCTGGAAAAGGAGTACTTCTTAAGGCGGATTTTATTGGGAGACTTTAATTTGTCAAATAACGCTCTGCTCGTACCCTCCCTCCGATTGGCACATCTTTTTTATCAGGCTAAGATAACCATGAAAGCAAAAAACTATCGTAAAGCTTTGAGATATGCCCGTTCGCAAGAACTTTTCGGGCTTTTTGAGCGTCTTGCCTTATTCTTTCCCGAAGTAGTGGTGCATCTTTTAAGGAAGGGCAAGAACCCAAGACTGCCCAGGTCTCTCTTGGTGATGCCGATATTTCAAATCGAATCACCTGTGTATAATCTCAAATTTCTTGGCAGATTAAGAATATGCAAGGGTGAAAATCCAATAAGAAAATCAGGTTTGAGTCCAAAGGATGCCGCCTTCTTGATCCACATGTCACTGCATAAAAACCGCAGAATGTTATTATCTGACATATGCCTTAATTTCTGGCCTAAAAGCAAGACCCCTTCGAGAAATCTTTCCCATTTATTAGTACGAATTAAGAAAACAATTAATCTATCATCAAGCCTTTTGAAAGTTAACAGCGATTCACTGGAATGGAAATTTCATGTTTCAACGGATTACGAGCTGTTCAAGGAAACACTCGCTCAGGCAAAAGCGCTGGAGCGAGGCGGTGAGTGGATATTTGCCAAAAAAGAATATCTGCGGGCATTTAAGTTATTTCGGGGTGAGCCATTCAAAAAGAATTACGACGAATGGTCATTGAACTTAAGGCATAAGATTCTAACGCAAGTTGAAACCGAAACCACGAATTTTGCGAAAAGTTGTCTGGAGCACGGGAACAAGCGGGACGCCAGAAAAGTCTTGGCGATGATGTTGAAGATAATGCCTGATTCGAAAGATCTAAGGAATTGGCTGGCAGAAAAAATCCCGTTAGGGGAGTGTGATCCCCTAACGGGACATTTGCCCGTAATCGGTATTAAAGAGCTTTCCAGATAATTTCCTGTAAACCCAGAACGTTGAGCTTACCACCGCCTTTATCGGCGACCGCGGTCGCCGCGGTCTTGAGCACCTGCTCGCAGGTAGCACAGGCCGTAACCAGCGTTTCCGCTTTTGTTCTGAGCGCTTCCTTTATCCGTTCTTCGGCGATCTTATTGGACAGTGTGTTGTCCGACACGAGAATGCCGCCGCCGCCGCCGCAGCACCGCGACGTGTCCTGCTTGTATTTCATTTCCACAAGTTCCAGACCGAGCGCCTTGATGATCTCGCGGGGTTCTTTGGTGATCTTGGCACCCCGTGACAGGTCGCAAGGATCATGGTACGTGACCTTACCGGCCTGTTTTTTCACCTGAGCGCCGGGCAGCTTTTCGGCGATAACCTGCAACGCGTGTTTCGCCTGGATCTTGTAGGCTTCGTTCAGATAGACCGTGCACGTCGGGCAAAGGGTGATCGCGGTCTTGAACGGGAAGAGCTCGGTGAACTTCTTTTTGTGCTCCTCGAATTCCTTGACAAAACCCAGCGCTTCCATCGGGTAACCGCAGCATACTTCCTTGACCACTTTCGGCTTGATGCCGATCTTTTCCAGAAGCTTTAAGTACATCTTGGTCTTGTTGGGTCGAGCCAGGAACTGGCAGCCGACGAATACCGGCGTCTCGCCTTCCTGGACCGGCGCCATCACCTCGGTGTCGGCGAAAATATTGCCGGTCTTTTTGATGTTGGCGATGAACGTCTTGTGCGCGTCGTACGCGAACCCCTTTTCCACGAGATCTGCCCGGGCCGCGCGCACGACATCCGGCACCTTCACCTTCGACGGGCACCGGCGGTTACAGTCCCGGCATAAAGTGCACTGGTACAGCGCCTTCACGACCGAATCATCGATCTCCAGCTCTTTTTCCAGGATGCCGTAGGACATGACCATGCGGCCGCGGCCTGACGGCGGGTCCCACAACTGGTTGACGAATGTGGGACAGACGTTCTTGCAATAACCGCACATCGTACACATCATCATTTCGTTTTCCCATTTTGCCAGGTGCCCTTCGAGCTTGCGGTTGGGATTTGTCGGGTAGCGCAGTTCATACATGAACCCTTTGTCCCAGTCGAACATCTTGTGCGGGTTCATGATATTATTCGGGTCCATTGCCTTTTTGATCGCTCTCATGACCGGGATGACAGTGTGCTTTTCCTTGTGGAATTCTTCTGCCTTCGTTATAGCTATCCCATGTTCGCCGCTGGTAGTACCGCCTAACTCCCTGATCAGCTGATATATCTCCGCCACCGCTTTTTTTGCCTGTTCCCAGTGCTTGGGGTCGGTCGGCGTCATCAGCACTTTGGTATGCAGGTTCCCGTCGCCCGCATGCCCATACGGCGGGATTATGATATCGTATTTCTCGGAGATCGCCCAGATACCGGCGACCGCCTGAGGTATTTTTGAGACCGGTACCGCCATATCATCGGCCAGCATCGTGGTCGCATATTCCTGCTTTAAAATACTGAGCGACGGGATCATTTGTTTCCTTGCTTTCCAGATCTCCGCGATCTTAGCTTCATCCTCGGTAAACTCGACCGACACCGCACCGGCATCTTTGCAGATCTTGACGACGATATCGACATCCAGTTTTATCGTTTCGGGACGGCCATCGATCTCGATGAGCAGTATTCCTGCAACTTCAGGTAGGCTCATTTTAGCCGCTTTATTTACGGCCTTAATGCAGGGTGCCGACATGATTTCAAGCTGCGATGGGATTAGCGGCTTTGCGATAATATTGGCTACGCACTGACCGGCTTTTTCCAGATCGTCAAATGCCGCGATACAACCCGCGATTTTGGGCGGCAAAGGGACAACTTTCATGTTGATCTCGGTTATAATGCCGAGCATGCCTTCGGACCCGCACATCAGCCGTTCGATCTGATAGCCGGTTGAATGCTTGATGGTTTTGGTGCCGGTGTACGCGATCTCGCCGGTGGGCAGCACGACTTCCAGGCCCAGCACATAGTCCCTGGTCGCCCCGTATTTAACCGCCTTTTCGCCCGACGCGTTGATCGCCACCATGCCGCCCAGAGTCGCGACTTCGCTCGATGCCGGGCCCGGGATGAAATACTTCATAGGTTTGATCGCGGCGTTGAAAACGTCGCAGACGACGCCGGGTTCGCTGACCACAAACATATCCCCCATTCGGATATCCTTGATTTTATTCATACGCTGCATGTCGACCGAGATCCCGCCGTCAATGGGCACTGAATGCCCGCACAGCGCGGAACCTGCTCCGCGCGGAACGACCGGCACTTTGTATTTGTTCGCGAGTTGGACGATCTTCTGAACCTGTACCGTGTTCTGCGGCTGGACCACGACATCGGGCTTCTTGCGATGGATGCCGCCGTCAAAGGCGTACACGTAGAGCTCCGCGTTGCTGGTCTTGCAGTATTCGCTGCCGACGATGTCCTGCAGCTGTTTGATAATATCCTTGCTGATTGCCATTTAAACTCCTTTCAAAGCCGCGCTAAGCGCGGTAAAATCCTAATTTCTAAACTCTAATTTCCGCTTCGTGTCGAATACTCAGCATGAGACATAAACAATATCCAAGCACAAAATCCCAATATTCTAAACATCTGCCATTGTTAAGGAATTTTGATATTCGAATTTGTTTAGGATTTAGGATTTCGTAATTAGAATTTTCCATATTATCCGATCAGTGGTACGGTTATGCTGCCGTCCATCAGGAAAGTGACTTTGGCGTCCTTGCCTTTGACGGCAAGGGCCTTGTCGACCGCTTCCTGCAGGCTGTGGAACGGCTTGATGAATATCGCGTTCATATCCTTGTCCGCGAGGTCCGTGACGCCCCACATCTCGGCCCAGGTACCGATCTCGGCCATCTTCGATGCCTTGTGATAACCGAGCTTGTAACCCTTTGCGATCTTATCCAGCGCGTCCTGCGGTGATTTGCATGAAGAAAGCAGCTCGAAAAACGCGGGTTCACCGATGCCGGTGCGGCATTTGGAGACCATGATCAGGATGCCGCCGTCTTTCAAAGCGAGTTTGCCGTTATCCAGCGCTTTCTGCGACTGATAAAGGTCGACATCCATCGGGTATGGCGCTATGCTCACGACGATATCCGCCTTTGCCGGCACTTTGACGCAGAACACCTCCTTGGCCTTGTCGACCGCCGCGTAGAAAGAATCGTGGATGTGGCCGCTGGTCACGCCGTACAGCCGGCGCTCTCCGTCGAGCACGGTCTGGATCGAGAAGATCTCCTTGTCCGCGATGACCTTAAGCGCGTCGATCATGTCCTCGTGCACCGGATTCCCGTCGAGAACCAGAGCCTGGGCTTCCATTTTAAGGGCATGCTTGTGATTCTGTTCGATCGTCTTCCGCGAGGCGATCCCGGGCAGGAACGATTTCCGTCCCCCCGTATACCCTCCGAAATAATGCGGTTCCACCGAACCGATGATCACGATCTTGTGGGCGTTCATGCCCAGCTTATTGACATACATTTCGGTACCGTTCTTGGAGGTGCCGATATGCACCATGTCCTCTTCCTTTTTACAGTCGTGCACGTGGATTAATCCATTGAACTTCGCATAGTATTTGCCGAATATGAAATCGAATTCCTCCTGGGTCGGCGCCCGGTGCACTCCGGTTGCCACGACGAACTTGATGTTTTTATCCTGGATCTGGTCCTGGATCATATCCAGCACTTTCGCGGTCGGTGTCGGCCGGGTACCGTCATTCACGATGAACAGAATGTCTCGGGCATTGGACAGGAATTCTTTGAAGGTCTTCGACTTGATCGGTTTTTCGATGGCGTCAAGCAGGATCTTACTCTCGTTCTGTTCCTTTACCTCGTTGGGGTATACCACTGCAAGGATATTCTTGTCCGCGATTTTGACATTTAGTTTATCGTCCTTACCATAAGGAATCTGAAGATCCATTAAACCTCCTTCCTTAAGAAAACAGCGAAGTTACGAAGTTGGGAGGATCAGAAGATCCGACCATCACAGCCTCTTATCCTCTTAACCTCTCATCTTCATATGTCGTCTTCGCGGTTATTTTTTAGCTTTCGCCAGCTGGGCGTCGATGAATTTGGTGACTCCGTCCGCGCCAAAAGCGAGGTTTTTCAGTTCCGCGTCCAGTTTCGACGGCTTTACCTTGATGATCCAGCCGCCGCCGTAAGGATCCTTGTTTATCAGCCGGCAGTCATTCTCAAGTTCCCGGTTGACTTCCGTGATCTCGCCGGAGATCGGCGAAACGAACTTGCCGACCCACTTTGACGACTGGATCTTGCCGCAGGTCTCCCCCTGCGTCACGGTGTCGCCTTCAAAAGGCAGATCCACGTAGGTCGTGTCGCCGGCCTGTTTCTGGTAAAAATCATCCATGCCGACCTTCACGGTGCCGTCAGCTTCAACCTTCACCCAGGTGTCTTCCTGGTGATAATAAAGATCCTCGGGCATATTATATCCCTTTATGTCCATTTAAGACCTCCCTCATTGATTGATTTAACCAATTGTTATTTAACCAATAATTAACCGAATCTAGCCCCAAATAACCAAAGGTAATTGGCGCAAGCTTTTCGAATAGAAATATTATGATGTTTGTTGCAGCCTGAGCGCATGATTATCAATTGAAATTATATGGATTTTAAGGGTGAAGTCAAGCACAGACGTAAGCGCTATGCCGTGTCATTGCGAGTCCGCCAAGTAGTATGGCGGATGAAGCAATCTCATCTGTTTCTCCCGTTGCAGAGATTGCTTCGTCGTTCCTTCAGCACTCCTCGCAATGACAGAAAATGTTTTTCTTTAATCGTTCTGTCCGTGTTCGTGCTCGTAATCCGTTCCGGGCCCGGCCACGTGCCGCGTTCCGGTTTTAAGGAAAAACGCATACAAGGGCGACATATTGCGCAATTTTTTGACGATGGGCGGAATTTCGGCCAGCACGTAATCAATATCAGTATCGTTGTTATACTTGGACAGCGTCATCACGAGGGAACCCTGCGCGATGGCCGCGTCGATCTTGATCGCGGACAGAACATGCGACATCTTCAATGATTTGGAAGTGCAAGCCGAACCGCTTGTCACATAAATACCCTTTTCATCAAGCAGCAACATCATCCCTTCGCCCTCGACGAACTCAACGGAAAAATTGACATTGTTCGGAAGCCGTTTTTCCGGGTGGCCGTTCAAATACAAGTAGTCGATATTCCTTGGCAGTTCAGTAATTAGCCGGTCTCGCAATTGCCGCATCCTTTTCGAATTTTCGACTGATGCATTCTTGGCAATCCGGCAGGCAGAGCCGAAACCCGTGATCGCCGGTATGTCCTCGGTGCCAGCCCTCCGGCCGCTTTCCTGAATTCCACCGTCGATCAGAGGGATGACCCTGACGCCCTTTTTAACATACAGCGCGGCTGCGCCTTTGGGTCCGTGAATTTGAGAACTCGACAAAGACAACAAATCAACACCCAATTCTTTCACATTGACCGGGATCACGCCGGCGGTCGAAACCGCGTCGGTATGGAACAGCACGCCTTTGTCATGAGCGATCCTGGCCATTTCATTGATCGGCTGGATCGTCCCGATCTCCGGGTTGGCATGCTGAATGGAAATTAAAATGGTCTGCGGCTTGATAGCTTTTTTTAGATCATCAGCTGAAACCAGACCGTACTTATCCACCGGCAGGTGGGTGATATCAAAACCGGCCTGCTCAAGCCTCCGCGCGGCGTATAAAACGGAGAAATGCTCGATACCGGAAACGATGATATGCTTGCCTTTTTCCTGGTAAGCCACGGCAATGCCCTTGAGCGCCAGGTTGTTGGCCTCGGAACCGCAGGAAGTAAAATAGATCTCTGGTTCCTGCGCCCCGATCAAACCCGCAACTTCCTTTCGCGCTTTATCCAAAGCATCCTTCGCACGGGCGCCGGCTGTATGAATGCTCTGGGCATTGCCATAATATTCTTTCAAATACGGCGTCATCTCGACCAACACCCGTTCATCAATCCGGGTTGCCGAATGGTTATCAAGGTAGACTTCGTGCATGGCAGCCGCTTATATTCTAAATCCCGATCCCAGCAGCCTTGTGTTTTGCCAGAACTGCATCGGCCAGGAGATCAAGTTTTTTCAGGTCATCAACTGTCGGATATCCCTTGATCACAACCGGTTCGATCATCTCGACTTTAAGGTTGGTCATGAGGCCCCCGAGCCTTTCGATCACCTGAGTACCCCACCCGAAAGAACCGATAACCGACGCGAACCGGGTCTTGGGGCGCAGGGCATTGGCAAGAAAGGCCGCATAAGCGACCGTGGGATGCGGTCCGACCAGTACGGTCGGTGCCGCAAGAATTATCGTGGCGGCGTCAACCAGGGCGATCGCCAGCTCTCCAATGTCAGTCCGCGGCATGTTGAACGGTTTGACCGTGATCGACCGCTTCATGAGGGCGTCAATGAAATGATCGACCATTGCCCTGGTGCTGCCGTGCATGGATACGAACGGCAGAACGACCTCGTTCTTCACGTTGTCAGAAACCCAATCCGCATAGGCGTCCACGATAAAGGGCGACTTCGCATGTACGGGACCGTGACTCGGCGCGATCATCTTTATATCATAGCTTTGAAGCTTTCTCAAATGGCTGACGATATTACTTCTAAACGGCATCATGATCTCGGCGTAATACCGTTTGGCTGATTCATAGACCCGCGCATCATCATCGGCAAACAAATCGCTGGTTGCCAGGTGCGCGCCGAACAGATCGCATGAGAACAAGATCCCGTCTTCTTTCAAATAGGTCAGCATTGTTTCGGGCCAGTGAACCCACGGCGCGATGAGGAACTCGAGCGTCCTGTCGCCTAACGACAGGATTTCGTGGTCGCCCCTGGTGATAAATTTCTCTTCCGGGATCATCAGCAGGCTTTTCAGAAAATCCTTACATTTTAGATTGGTCACGACCATGGCTTCTGGAAAAGCTTTCAGCACATGCGGTATCGAACCTGAATGATCCTGCTCGGCATGATTGGAGATCACGTAATCGAGCTGGGTAATACCTGCCTTTTTCAGGTTGGAGAACAGTTCTTCTGCCTTGGCCGGATCGACCGTATCGATTAACGCGGTCTTTTCGCTACCCTTGATCAAGTAGGCGTTGTAGGTCGTGCCGTCTGGCAGGGGGATCAGCTCGTCGAAAAGTTTGCGGTCCCGGTCCAACGAACCGACCGCGTAAATACCGGGCCTAAGTTCTTTTGTAGGCATATAACTCCTTAGTTAATCCCAAACTCCACTTTGATATCAATAATTTGTTAAATGGTAACTGGTTAAATATTTTTTTTCTTTCCATTTAACCATTTAACTATTTAACTAATCTATTGGTCAAATATTCTATTTTTTCCATTTTGTCGTCTTCTTATCAGTTTATTTAACCATTCAACCTTTTAACCATTTAACTAATCTGCCGGCTCAAACTTGTCTTTCCCTGCCCCGCATACAGGACACACCCAGTCTGACGGGATTTGTTCAAAAGAGGTGCCCGCGGCAACACCAGTGTCCGGATCGCCTTTTTCCGGATCATATATGTACCCGCAAACCGTACAACGGTATTTTTTCATTTTCAATTCTCCCTTCAAACTAGCGCCGGCAGGGACCGGTCCCTGCTTCTCATCGTAATATCCAGGGGCCGTTTTCGGCACCAATCCGTGCTTTACCTCGCGATAGTAGGCATAGGTCATTGGCTGTTTGTCGCTCAGAACTTCGGCTGCCATTGCCTTGCCGATAAAAAGTGTGTGCGTTGAAGCGTCGACACGCTCCTTGACCTCGACCTCGACAGTGGCGATCGCGTTGTCAGTTACGATCGGCGCGCCCAGTTCCCCAAGGCGGAAACCGACGCTATCGAATTTATTGAATGTCCGTCCGGTCTTGAAACCGAAATGCCCGATAAAATTCATGGGCGTATCGACCGCCAGCACCGAAATCGTGAAAATACCGCTCTCCAGGATATATTCATGGGTCAGGTTCTGCTTGTTTATGCAGACGCCGATCAGTACCGGGTCTGATGAAGCCTGAAACACCGCATCGGCTATCTGACCGTTATGGGCACCGGCTTTATTGTTACTCGAAACCACATACAATCCGTAACTGAACTTCATCAGCGCTTTGTGATCCATTATTTTCCCTTTTGCATTCTTCTTCCCTTATTTTTAGACCGCATACCGTCCCAGATGTTAAGCGCCCGGCGCAGGTGCGGGATCGTTATTGTACCCCCGATAACCGCGGCAATGGCGAGTGTCTCTTCGAGTTCCTCGTCGGTCACGCCTTCTTCATAACATCGGGCGATATGGTAATGAATGCAGTCGTCGCAGCGCAGAACAAGCGATGACGCCAGGCCAAGCATTTCCTTTGTCTTTTTACTAAGCGCGCCTTTCTGGTATACGAGCGTATCCAGACTGTATAGACGCTTGATCCCAAGCCGGGCGTATTTCATGACGATCCGGTTCAATCTTTCGCGTTCTTTTTTAAAATTTTTAGTCAATCCTATGGCATCCCTTTTCCGCCGCGCATTTTTTGTGTTCGACATACTGCAAATTATATAATTTTATCTGTAAAAGTCAATGTTAATTATTCGGCTGCGTTAACGTAATGCGCATGACCCCTTGACAATTCCCATTTTGTGTTTATAATAAGATAAGAAGGCATGCGCTTAGTAAGCTTGTATATTTATGGTATTACTTACTAAGAGGTATGCCATTTTGTTTTTCAAGGAAATATTTTATCAGCATCATTAAAAATTCAGGAGGATTATGAATAATAATAAAGAGAGAGGTTTGCTACCATTCGTCATTATTATTTTCTTAATGTTAGCCTGCGTAATTTTTGCCCAGCAGACCTATAATCTGGAGATAATCTTTCATACCGAGTGTCCGGTGGATTCCGCGGAGTATTTCGGCGTGGCGTTATCATCCGCCGGTGACGTAAACGATGACGGATACGATGATATCATGATTGGATCTACAGCCCGGTTTTTCAGTGGCATGCAGGATAGTTCCCATGGGCACGCATATATCTACTGTGGAGGTCCTGTCATGGATACAGTCGTCGATATCTCATTGCCCGGTGAGCATCCACTTGATGCTTTCGGTGCGAGCGTCTGCAATTTAGGTGATGTCAACTGTGATAGTGTTGACGATATTGCCGTAGGTGCGGTAAATTGTACCCAGATTGACAGCTGCGGCAGGGTATATATTTATTTTGGTAGTTCTTCCATGGATAGTATTCCGGATCTTGTTTTAAAAGGCGATTTTTGTACGGCGTTTGGTGTTGCTATTACCGCAGGTGATATCAATGGTGATGGGTGGAATGATATCATAGTCGGTGAATATGCATATAATTGGCTTACTCTTGACGGTCGGGCTTATATATATTATGGTGGTCCATTGTTAGACACCATTCCAGATATTATATTAAATGGACACAACAGTGAATGCTTTGGGCACACGATCGGCTCCGGCGGTGATTTGAATTCGGATGGATTTGAAGATGTGGTGGTCGGCGCGGATGAAAACTCCGAATCCTATGGCGGCGCAGGTAAGGTTTATGCCTTTTTCGGCGGTAATCCCATGGACACAGTCCCCGACTGCTGGTTGCATGGCGAGGGCGTAAATCATTATTTAGGGTGGTATAATGTTTCAATTGCTGATAATGTCACCTCTTTTGACCGAATGACCACCAGTACTTGGCATTACAGCGAAGCAGGCAGGAGTGGCAAGATCTATGTCTTATATGGCGGCTCCCCGATGGATACAATACTGGACGTGTGGATGGTGGGTTATACGGATTCAAGCGGTAGTGGCGGTCTAGGATATTGGTCGGCAACAGCCAACAAAGCTGATGGTGATAACTATGCTGATGTGCTTGGAGGAGCGCCTGGGTATAATAATGGTACAGGTTATCTGTGGCTTGGTGCTTTATCTATGGACACAACGCCTGATGGATGGCTATCCTGCGGAAATTCAGGCTATCGCAACATCGGTGATCGTGTCGCCTCTGCCGGCGATGTCAATGGCGATGGGTTTGACGAGGTGATGTTTTCCAACTATGCCGCCGATTCCAATAAATCGGTCTGGGTATGTAGGTATACGGGACCGGGGGTAGTGGAGCAGAGAACAGAAGGTATTGCCCATATTATGGCATTTACAGTGTATCCTACTATCTTTACTGATAAACTTGTGATTAAATGTCAAATTCCAAATGACAAATATCAAATGAATGCCAAAGTACAAATGTCATTGAAGATTTACGACATTTTAGGTCGGGAGGTGATAAAATATGATATAGAAAATCCGGAGGGAAAAACCGTAGTAGATGTGGATGCGCGCCATCTGTCCGCGGGCGTATATTTCATACAGGTGGAGGTGGAGGGTATCAAGGAGGTGCAGAAGGTGATAAAACTAAAATAAAAAAAGAGGGGAGCAGTGCGGATAGAATACGTAATCTGTCTGAATCATCTGTATCAATATCTGTTTGCATCAATCTCGCGAACGCGAGAGGAGGTTACAATGTTTAAGGCAACAATCAGCACATTAATTCTGACTTTGTTGGCAGTAGCAGTCCTGCCTTCAGTCGTATTAGGTCAGGTCGTCGGACCTGATTATTGGTGGGTCCAGGATAACGATGGCACTATGCCAAGCAAATCATTCCGGGGTATCTGCGCATTAAGTGAGACCGATGTCTGGGTCGTAGGTGAATGGGGTGCGGTATACCACCGCCAAAGCCAAATTCCGGTGCATCAGCATCCGGCTTGGCTGAAGAATGAGAATTTTCCCCAGGGATATACTGACTACCACTTCAACGATATCTGTTTCGCTGATGCCAGCCACGGTTGGATCGTGGGCGAGAAAAAACAAACGATTGATCCTGTCCCTGATCCAACCAGCTACAGCGGAGTAATATTTTATACTGCGAATGGCGGAACCTCATGGAGTGATCAAACACCCAATATATGGCCCACTTTCCCCATCCCCACATCTTTCCGAAAGGTGAAAATGGTCTGGAAACAATTGACCCAACATTATGTAGGCTATATTGCATGTGGAAATGGAGCAATGCTTAAAACAGAGAATGATGGTGTTTCCTGGTCCCACACCCCTACTGATCCCTGGTCTGATCCAGACAACGTATCCAACTGGTACAACGGGTTGTGGGTTGATCCATCGGATCCAGATTTTGAGAATGTCTGGGTCGCCAGCGATGCATTTGGCATTATCGCCAAGACTGACGACGGGGGTAATACCTGGACATCATACCAGCCCATTGCGTTCAACCAGTCCTACTCATTTCCTGCCCCCCCCCGCAATTACCCCCTTGTGGAACAAAACTGGCATTTTTTGATGCTGATTTCAGTTCTTTTATAAGCGGTTCAGTTGCGCTCTCGTTTGGGCACCTCGGCATTACAACCAATGGCGGTGCTGACTGGGATGTTTTGGGTTATGAACCAGATCCCACATGGTACTATGATGTAGATCTCACCGCGACTGCCGGAAATTTCACCGCCGGCAACTTTGGCGTCATCGACCAGTTACCTTATCAGGAATGCGTAAACTACCAATGGAAGTTTGACATCTATCCCACGGATTTCTCCTGCCTGACCGCAGGTCTGGGCGCCAATGGCAACTATGCCTATGCCGCAGGTGAAGGATATTCCGATGTTCGGTTAAGGTACAAACCGGCGTACGTCGCGACTATAAATAAGAATGTTACCTGGGTCGATGGATATCCATATGGTCATTATGATGTGCATATCACGGTTAGTTACGCACTGCTCCCCTCTATTCTGGACATAAAGGGACTTGATATATGTTAGTCATTTTAACCTGCAAAGCAAGATTCACCTTGTGCATCTCATAGATTTCATGAGGGGTCCGATAGCCCAAGCTTTGATGGACCCGTTCGTTTTCATGCCAGACCCGATATAATTCCCAGCCTGCTTTTGCTTCCGCTAAATTGCGATATTCGTTGCGATAGACCTCCTCGATCTTGTATTTGCTGAAGAAAGCCTCGATGTACGGTTTGTCGTCCGGACACTTGATCCCCGCATACTCTAAGATGACGTTCAGGGTCCGCGCGCGTTCTCGAAACTTGCGGGCGGTGAACTGCGTGCCCCGGTCGATTCGCAAAACTAACCGGTGATCCGGCGGCACCGGCCCATTAAACCGTTTCCGGACCGCCTGTTCCATGACGTCCGCGGCTTCGTCCGACCGGCACCGATCCCCAAAATGCTCACCCGGCAGTTCCTTGTCGCAGCCGTCGATCACGGCGAATAAATAGCCGGTTTGATCCCCGCACCACACCGGCGTCAGATCCTCCTCCCAGTAGACATTGGAAACTACGGGCCGCACCATTGCGGGCCGGGTAAAGGACTGACCTTTGATCTTCCGGGGCTGCAAAAGCCCTAAATGCCGCGCATAGCGCAAGACCCGCTTTTTGTTCACTAACCAGCCCAGCGCCCGCAGCCGCGCCCAGGTCTTCCGATACCCGTAAACCTGCGCCTGCTTACGCACCGCGAGTATCGTTTCACAGAGCGCGGGATCATAGAACCGTTCCTTCCGCGAGCCTTTTGTCGACTGATAATGATAAGTGCTGCGCGCCAGGCCAACCGTCTGCAGGGCCTGGCTTTGATTTAAACGCTCCTCTTTGGTCAATTTATTCACTAACATACGCTTGGCCCCCGGTTTTAATGACCCATAAGCTTTTTTTGAGCGTCAATGATCAACGACAGGCTCCCGACCAACTCCTTCAAACGCCGATTCTCCTCAACCATGGGATCCCGACCTTTCTTCGTCCGACCGTCCAGCAAGCCTTTTTTCCCGCTCGCCAGGAACTGATCGCGCCACCGGTAGGCCATCGTTTCGCTGACCTGATAGCGCGCGCAGATCGCCGCCACGGATTCCTCGCCCTTTAACATCGCCAATACCACCCCAAGCTTTTCCTCGAGCGTCCAAATCTTGCGGTTCATCGTAAAACTCCTTTCCAAGCCCGCAAGTATACCTTATATTCATGTCCAAGTCAAACGGGGAGCATTCCG
>DASVHD010000035.1:0-150000 GCA_036382775.1 bacterium
GCTCAGATGTCCATTGCTAATGGAGACCTGCGCCAGGCGCTGCAAGACGCGTACGAGGCTACCGGCAAGAAGATCAACATCATCGCGTTCGATGCCTGCTTGATGCAGCAGGTTGAGGTCGCCCGTGAAGTAATGGATCACGCTAAGGTCATGGTCGCTGCCCAAACCAACTGGCCGATCGCGGGTTTTCCATATGATATTTTGCTTCAGTCCGTATCCAACCACGCCGGCGACAATGAAAAGACCGTGGCCGCAGCGATCGTCGAGTTTTGCGCGGACCGCTACGGATCGATCCAGCCCGCTTCGATGTCCGCAATTGACCTGGAATACATCGATGATCTTACGAAAAAGACCGCGGCGTTATATGAAACATGCAAATACGGCCGCCCCGCTGGAAATATCATTAACGTCAGGGACGCGGTCCAGACGATCCCGTTCATCGGTTCTACGCCCAGCCCGGACGACGATATTGTCGATTATGGTGATCTACTGAATGGTTTGAACAATGCGGCATTTTGCCGACCGCAAATCAATGACCTACATGAAGTCTATGCCAAAATCATCCTGCGGTCCGAATATTGGGGGGCTCAATATGCCGGCATCTCGGGACTTGATATCTGGTTCCCGCTGTATTACGAACAGTTCAAGCAGCTGTATTCTTACTACCGCCCGCTTACCTGGAACCAGTCGCAATGGCAGAGTTTCCTTAACTGGTTCTATGACCAGGACGATATCAGGCCAGAACCTACGTCCATCACCAGTATTGCGGTCACCGGCAATAATTACCGATCATCCTGGTATGATTCTTATGACCTTGCCGATGTTATTTATACGGCAATGCTGATGACCGACACCGTGTCCATTTTTCAAGATGACGCCGAAGACACATCGCAGTGGCAGCTTGACGGCTTCACGCTCAATCCTGATACGGCTCATTCAGGCTCTTTCTCGTTCTTTTCGGGCAACGCCAGCAACCTGGCATCAAGCATGACGACAAGACAGCTGATCGAGTTGCCTGGCGCGGGATTACTCAGCCTTTATATGAAATATCGAACCGAAGACATGAAGGATTCGATCATCATCCGCTTCGGTACCGGTCCGGCAGAATCTTATTATGGCAGTTCGAACGGCTGGATAGACCGCCGTATCCTCCTGCCTGCGGGAACATATCCGATAGATATCGAGTACCACACAAATGCCAGCACAAATAACGGCGGGTGCTATATCGACGATATCACGATCCAGGAATTGATCGATAGCCGCCAACTGCGCTCTGGTCTTATCGACACGACGATCTTCGTTTTCAACGAACTAAAAGGCGATTACCTGGCAGCAGTCCGGCCCTGCGATGCATACGGAAATACCGGCGACCTCAGCGCTTTTTATCATTTTTCGATTGAAGAATACGCGGCGCCATACTCGATACCAAATCCTTTCCAAGATGAATGCGCCATTGTGCTGGATTATCCCGATTCACTGCAGCCGGTCGTGAAAATATTATCCGTAAGCGGCCGCTTGGTCAGGCAATTCGGTTATGATGCGATCCATAACAAGCAGATATCATGGGATGGCACCGACCTTAACGGTCATCCGGTCAGCGCCGGACTTTATTTCATTGTCCTGCATGATAAAACATTTACCAGGATCGGTAAAATAGCGAGGCAAACATGACAGAACCAGTGATCATCGCGGATGGCGGCGCCGGCGGCCTAAGCTTTGCCGAGCGCCGTGAACAGGGGCTGGTTAAAGCGCTCAAGATCGGCTACGGGATATTGAAGAACGGCGGTTCAGCGTTGGACGCCGTGACAACGTCGGTCATGAGTATGGAAGATTCGCGCATTTTCAACGCCGGAACCGGTTCCACTCTCAGTCTGACCGGCGAGATCGAGATGGACGCGTCGGTCATGACCAGCGATCTCAAATTCGGCGCGGTCGCAGCCATCAGGAATGTCCGCTATCCGGTGAAGATCGCGCGGCTGGTCATGGAAAAAACCGACCACCTGCTCTTATGCGGGGAAGGAGCCTTGCGCTTTGCCCGGCTGATGGGCATCAAGTACTACAATCCCGTGACCAGGGAGCGCAAAGCCACATGGTCCAGGCAGCGTGCTAAACTTGATTTTACGGTCAAACGCAAACTGCCATCGGCAAAAGGCGTGAGCAGTTATTTTACCAGGCTGAACGAGATCGCCGAGCTCTACGGCACGGTCGGCGTGGTGGCGCTCGACAAAAGCGGCATGATAGCGGTCGGCACATCGACAGGCGGCATTTCGCTGCATCTGCCCGGACGTGTCGGCGACACGCCTGTGATCGGCGGTGGCACCTACGCGGACGAACGCGGCGGTGCGTCGGCGACCGGCCACGGCGAATCGATAATGCAGCATCTCATCGCGTTCCGCGCCGTGCAGGCGATGAGCCGCAGGCCCGCGGCCGCGGCAGGCCGTAATATCATCGCTTATGCGAACAAAGTGGGCTGCCGATGCGGGGTCGTCGGACTGGATGCAAAAGGCGGGATCCTGTGCGTGCACAATACCGGTGGCATGTCATGGGCTTATATAAAGGGCGGTGGTTTAAAGACGTTCCGGAAATAGCGGTTTAACTCATTTGAGTATAAAGCCGGATGGTATATCATCCTTGATCAGCGTGCTGTCCCGCAGCCGCCTTTTTTCCGGTGTAACGTAGAATTGCGTGCGTTTCCTTTCCTCTCCCATCGAATACACTTCGATCGCTGAGCGTCCATCTAACGGGCACCGCGATTCGCAGATCCCGCAGCCCATGCAGATGCGTTCGTCCACGTAGGGCCTGGTCAGCCTGACGCCTTGTATTGTCTCGGTGCGCGAGGTTATGGCATTGTACTGGCAGGCTTCATCACAGATCAAACAGACCTTATCTTGTTCCCAGGCAATACAACGTGACCGGTCGATCACGGCGGTCCCAAGCCGCGCAAAACTTTTTTCCTCAAGGCTCAGTTTCCGGATGGCTGAGGTCGGGCACACCTGGCCACACCGGCTGCAATTTTTTTCGCAGCCGCCTATCCTCGGGACCAAACGCGGTGTCCATAAGCCCTCAAGTCCGGCTTCAAACAAGCATGGCTGCAAACCGTTCGTCGGGCAGACCTTCATGCACGTTGCGCAACGCACGCAGGCGTTCAGGAACTCGGGTTCAGGGACCGCGCCAGGCGGCCGGATCAGCCTAGCCTCAAGCCGGCCGTACAAAAGAGTCCTGCTCAAAGGCACCAATACGATTCCGGCAACACCCGCGGCTAAAACCTGACGCCTGGTCACGCTGAACCCGACGGGCTGCAGCCTAAGACCGTATTGCGCACTTTTTTCCTGGCAGGTATAGACGCAGCGCAGGCAGGCGATGCATTCGCCTGAGTCAATCTTCAAATTCTGAGCGTCGATCGCGTTGACCGGGCAGACACTTTCGCACGCGCCGCACTTCGTGCATTTATCCATCAATTTCACCTTGAACAGTGACACTCGTGCGGTCAGACCCAGCAATCCACCCAGGGGGCAGACAAACCGGCACCAGGCGCGCTTCACGAAAAACCCTGCTCCCAGTATCACCAACAGGTTCAACAGGGTAATCACGCCTTCCCGGAAAACCGCGGGCTGCACCGAACTAACTACGGAAGTAAAGAACGTTGTGATCGGATATGCAATAAGGGTCAGCGCTTGCTCAGTAATAACGAGCGGGTCAAAGAAATGCAGAAAAGAACTCCCCAGGACTGCGGTAACAACAAGAAAAACAAGCACAAGATATTTGACAGCGTCAAATTGCCGGCTCGTAATCGCTGCCGGTTGTTCACCGGTCAATCGGTCGGCAAGGTCGATGAGCGTGCCCAGAGGGCACGCGAAGCCGCAGTAGAAACGGCCGAAAACGAGCGTGCCGACAAGGATCACGATCGACAATAGAGATGCCGCGATGACCGCGCGGAAGGCAATGCTGGTTATGACCAATATCAAAGGATCAAAACTGAAAAAGAATTGCGGTGAATTAATTAATGATATATAGCTGGTTTGAATAAAAAAGAAAATGAACAGCGCCAAAAAAAACAGCTGAACTGCCCATCGTATGATCCGATGTTTTTTGACTTTCAAATTTTGTCCAACCTCCAAACCCATAGACCTAGGCCTTTTTTCTTTATACCTTTATCTCTTTGATGTCCATCCTGGCAGTATCGATTTCACCCACGCCCAGCTCGGCAGCCGCGATAATATGCTTGACTTCTGTACCCTTGAAAGACTTGCCGTACCAGGGCGTGAGGCCGACCGCATACGAATCAGCCGCGACGATATCGGTAGAGGCGACCACGGTATTCAGGACCGCGGTCTCGCCCGGACCGCCCGGGCCGCCATCGGTCAGAACCCGCGTGGCATCGATGATGTTCAGATCTGGTTTTATCACAGTGGCAAGCTCGGCGATCGTCTGGTCAAGATCCGTATAGTGGAAAAAGTTGCGGTCCCAGATCAAACCCATAAGGTTTTTCATCCCGAGACTCACGCCGGTCGCCGAGTGTGATTTCGCGACCGGTAGATTAATGATGACATCGACCTTCTGTAATTCGCTGGCGATCTCCACGGTTGTCAGAACCTTGCCGGCCGCAACCGTGGTCTCGGTGAACTGCCGCTTTTTCGTGAACAGCAGCAAACTCACTTTCTCTTCATCAACGATCGCCGAACGGATGTTCGACTTGTTCGCGCATAGTTCCGCGCTGGCGATCGTATGCTCGCCGATCACGATCGTGGCGGCGCCGGCGTTAAGACAGAGCTCGACTACCTGCTTTACGATATCGGCACTGGTCGTAGCCCCGCTCTCGGCATTGGCAGCGAAGGCGATGTTAGGTTTAATCAGTACTCTGCTGCCCTGCGCCACGAATTTTTCCATGCCACCGATCGCATCGATCGCGGCTTTGACCAGTTTTGCCGGTTTGCCTCTGGCTACGCCGACCAGCGGACCTTTCTTGATCTCTTTTTTGGCGGCAAAAAAAACCTTGGGCAGGATCGCCAGGGCAGCCGCGCTGGCGCTGATCTTAAGAAAATCCCGTCGGCTGTATTTTTTCATGATTACTCCCTGCAATAATTATAAAGAACAGTATACAAATTGGACAATATATGTCAAGGCTGGTTTAATGCAAAATACCCCTCCCTTGTAGGCGACATTAAAGACTAAACCCTCACCTTTTTCCTCTCCCTTAGAAAGGGAGAGGGTAGGAGTGAGGGATAACTGGTGTCCCGTTAGGGAGAGGGAGTAAGGGAGGAGGGTGAAATTGATTATTTTTTCTTTCCTGCCCTGAGCCTGAACAACGTGGAGTATACGCTGTATCCTATTATCACAACGGTAAACGCCCAGAACCAGACCGGCAAGTTGCGGCCGAACGCCGCTACGTAAAAAAACGGCGCGATGATCGCAAACCCCAGGATCACGGCAAAGGTTCTGACCTGGCTTAGTTTTTTATTCTTCAATCCGGCGATGATCTTGTAGATGGAAATCCAGAAAAAGGGTACGCTGATAAGATATATAGCGCCGAAAACAAGCGGATTCACGTTATATTTTGTCTGCACGCCTGCCAGCCAACTCCTGATGTAATCAAGCATTGTGATTTCTTTCCCTCAGTTTTGATATTGGAGTTTTAAAATTTTGGATTTGTTTATGTCTCATGGTGAGGATTCGACACGAAGCGGAATTTAGGATTTCGGATTTAGAATTTAATGCGTAGTGCAACTTACTCAATATATTCCCGGTTCATATAAGGCTGGAGCGCGTCAGGTATCTTGATCCTGCCGTCTTTGGTCTGAAAGTGTTCCAGGATGCCGATAAAAACCCTGGGCGTGGCAAGACCCGACCCGTTTATGGTATAAACAAAATCCGAACCGCCGGTCGTCTTACGGTACCTGATACCGGCGCGGCGCGCCTGGTACTGCTCGTAACAGCTAACCGACGACACTTCCAGCCATTCGCCCATGCCCGGCGCGTAAACTTCAATGTCATAGGTCTTGGCCGAAGCCGAGGTCATGTCACCGGTGCAGAGCAGCAATATCCGGTACGGCAGCTGGAGCAATTTCACGATATCCTCGGCATCGTCCAGCAATTTTTCGAACTCGTCATACCCGGTCTCCACCGTGGTGTATTTCACGAGCTCGACCTTGTTGAACTGGTGGACCCTGGTGATACCACGCACTTCCTTGCCGTAGGAACCGGCTTCACGGCGGAAACAGGGAGTGTATGCCACGTAGCAGATCGGCAGTTCTTTTTCCGGGATCGTTTCTTCGCGGTGCATGTTGGTCAGCGGCACCTCGGCTGTGGGTATGAGGTAAAGATCATCGACCTCGCACTTGTACATTTCCGACGCGAGCCGGGGCAGCTGGCCCGTACCGTATAAACTGTCAGTATTGTTCAGTACCGGCGGCATTATTTCCTTGTAACCGTGCTTGGTCGTGTGCGTGTCCAGGAAAAAATTGATCAACGCGCGTTCCAGCTGGGCGCCGATACCGGTGTAAAGAATAAAACGAGAACCGGATAATTTAACGGCTCTTTTCTGGTCCAATATGCCCAACCCCTCGCCGATATCCCAGTGCGGCAACGGCTTAAAATCATATTTCGGCGGTTCCTTCAAGCCCCGGACAACGACATTGGATTCGCTGCCATGCCCGACCGGCACGGATGCGTGCGGGATATTGGGCAGAAAAGAAACCTGCTCATTGAACTTGGCCTCAATGCCCTTGAATTCCTGCTCTGCTTGTTTGATCTCTTCACCGGTCTTTTTGGCCTTTTCCATCAGAGCCGCAGCGTCTTTGCCTTGTTTTTTCAGTTTTCCCACTTCCTCGGAAATATCGTTCCGGTCCTTCCTCAGGTTGTCGATCCGCGTGATGACCTGGCGCCGTTTCACGTCGAGTTGGATTATTTCTTCCAGGTCGATCTTGTCCCCGCGGTTCTTTATGGCAGCGCGCAACAGGTCAGGATCTTCGCGCAATGTCTTCAGGTCAATCATAATTAGCAGAGTATACGCCAAAAAACTCCAAAGTCAATAAATCCCTTGCTCTCCCCCCAGTGAACCCGTCATTGCGAGCGATCCTTGTGCGCGGCAATCTCATTTTTTCTCCCGTCATTCCCGCCCCGTATCGGGTACGGGGTAAACTCCAGCGGGAATCCATTCTATAATCTTGTCATTGCGAGCGATCTTTTGCGCGGCAATCTCATCTTTGATTATCCCTTCGCGTAAGCACTACATTTAACAATGGTTCAACACGTATCCTTGACAAGACACATGAATTGGCTAATATTCATCATCAAAAAAGTAGAATAATATATCGGGACATTGAATAGTATGCGAAACTATAAATGAACGGAGGTTTCAATAGAAATATGTCTTTCTATCATTTTTTACTATTAACTTATAAAACCAGCGATTTACGCATCAAAAATACATGATATTTCGAGATATCTTACCTCTTGACAATTGTTAACTTATAGGTTAACATGCTATCTTTAAAAGAACTTTATAAAGGAGCTAAGAAAACCGTGGTGGCGTTGGTCGAAGATGGAAGATCGCAAGTAATCGAATATCTTGAATTGTTGGATGAGCGTTCCAAGAAAAAAATGAAAGCTTTAATGAAGCACATGGCGGATACGGGGATACTTCACGGCCCTGATCTTTTTCGTCATGAAGGTGATGGTATATATGTATTTAAGGTCCATCATCCGTGTAGTGCGCGTATTTTCTGTTTCTTTGACAAAAACAATGTTGTCGTGTGCACGCATGGTGCGGACAAACCTGGAAGTAGATTGAAAATTGAGGTTAAAAAAGCCAAAGAGATGAGAGCACAATATTTAAAGCAAAGGAGTGAATAATGGCCATCGATTTAGAGAAATACAAATTCCTTGAAGGTTTGGAAAAAGATGCTGAATTCATTTTTGAAGGACTTAAGCTTGACCTCCTTGAAGAAATTGTAATGATCATGAAGACCAAAGGGATCAGCCGCGCTGAATTAGCTCGAAAACTCGGTACCTCACGTGCCTATATAACCAGAATGCTGCGTGCCGATGTCAACTTCACCATGATGAAGCTTGTACAGATTGCACAGGCGTTGGGAACTCAACTGAAGGTTGATTTCAGCCTCCGCAACTCCAACGCCAAACGGCAACACAAAGTTCGGCAAACGAGTTAACAATGGGCCGACCGCGGCGGCGCTGGCGATCGTTGACCGCAAAACCGTCAACGGCTGGCGTTTTTGGGATATCCGAGATACACACGGCGATTGGGTGAAGTTGTGCGATTATAGAAAATAAGAATTGACAACGCAATTCGTGACTATTTCAAATTATCCACTGCTTCAATTATAGACAGAATGCCCTGCCTGAGTTGATTTTCTAATCCTTCTTCTCTTCTTTTTCCTTTAGCCTGTAAATAATTGTATCAATGAGGCTGCAAATAAATTTCTCAATTGCATCTGCCCTCCTAACCATCCAATCCATATCCTCCTTCCATCCTTCTGTAGATTGTGGTAAAGCTTTTATAAAATCTTTTTGCGAATATGCTTTTTCGCATTCTGGCGACAAGAGAGCATGGACATCATCATCATCCCCTCGGTACACCAAGAACTTATGCCGCAATTTTGCTGTAAACTCCTCTATATATTTATTGGCATCAGCATTACTGCGCATGAATTCGGTCATTTCTTCAAAATGGATCTTTATTTCATTCAAAATCTCTCTAGGAGCATCACGTAAATTATGAGTAAGTGCATTGAAAAATTGAGCATTATCTATTTGCTGAATTCTCTGAATCAATGTTGTCTGTGATTTATCCAAAATGCCATAAAGGTCAATTGCCCCTTTAGTTGAGGCTGCAACAAAAAATCCATTAAGAGTTTCTATGAGAAAACCGAATTGCTCCAAAGCAAGAGTATGAAGAAGTTTCTTTTCATCCACATCTGCTGTTTGCCGATGCCTTTCAGCAATTACATTTATTATAAATGGTCTTGCCTTTACTGCAAAATCATTGTAGTCTTCAAGAAAAGTTATTATGTCAGGTAGTTGGTGATTCTCTGTTTCGCTAGGTTCTGATAGGTTATTCATTTTTCCTCCTCAAGTAGACTCCCCTCTACAAATCCATTGCATCAAGCAATTGAAGAGGGTGGCTTGTTCCTTTCTAATTTACATCGCATTATATCGTATAAAGCACTGCCTGTCAAGTTTGCCTGGATTCCCCGCTTAAACCGGGGAATGACAGAAAATTTAATAGAATCAGGGGCACAGGCATTATTGACATTATTATCTACCTGCATATAATCCAATCGTACGCTATCTGGTGTTAAACCTTTTACGCACTTGGTTTCGTCATATTAAACGAGAGGAACAAAAACAAAAGGAGGATACATGAAGGTGTTGAAATTGCTTGGTTTTCTGACAATAATGATCAGCATTGTCAGTACCGGATGCAAGGGAAATGATGAGGCTGATATCCAGGCCCTGCTGGAAGACTCCTGGTTTGTTGGCGAGGGCGCGGTCCAGACTGCGGACGACAGCACGGCTTCGCCGTCTTCGGTCAGCAATCCTTGGATCTCGGCCGATACGTTCCCGTTTTTCACCAAGTGGGTGCGCTGGATCGAACGGCCGGTATCCCACGAATTTGACATCGTCGTCAACGGTGACAGCGCGGATATCACGATCACCGCTTATTTTCAGGGCACACCACCTGGTTACGGCTTCTTTGTTATCAATGACCCGCTGGGTCCGGTCCTGAACCGGGCGATCAGCGATACCGTGATAAGAAAGGTCAAATGCTACCGGGACGAAAGCGGATGGCACATCGCCGGCTTGACCGTTGCTGACCTGTACACGCTGGGGACGGCGAATCCCGTTACCATTACCGAGGTTACCGCGCACGTTGCTTCGCGTAATTATACCTTTGTCGTCAACAGCGCTGAAACCTATTTTGCAAAAAACGAACTGCCGACCTTCTACCCCAGTGATACGGTCCTGGTCACGGTTACCTGCAGCGCCGTAGGCGATTCGACCTGGGCTTTCCTGCACCACGGCGCCGGGCATAAACCGGGTCATGGCCTGAAACATCATTGGCGCCAACCGTTCTTCCGTGACAATACCACGACGTTCAGCCGCACCTGGGTGATCGCGGATGACTCGGTCATTACCACGCCCGCGGTCCGGCACAGCGCGATCGATGTTGTGGGTTGGCAGACGCTTTTCGGCGATTCGACCGCCACCTATTATTCTCATGCCTGGGGCCTGCCCTATATCATTAAGGAACCAGCTGACGCGCCACCGGTTGATATACCCGAATAAGACCTAACAGAGAAATTTAAGCGAGTTACTTCACCCCCACCTTTATCCTCCCCCTAAAAGGGGGAGGATATTTTTTTAGGCGCGGTTGAGGGATTTTTTTATCCTCTTGATTATTCCTAAGGCTTCAATATAATGTGTTCCCCTCATGAAAGGAGGAATAATGAATCTGCCTTATGGTGAAATAAAGAACAACTTACTGATAATGAAATTCTCCACGGCCGACTTTTCTATTGCTTCGGTCATTAACGCGATCCGCGTGCACCTCGACGTAATCGAAGAGCTGGAAGTAAAGTTCCTGGGCGCGCAGACCGAAGTCACGGCCGGACCGACCCCGGTTTTTCTGCCCGTGCCCGTTGTGGCGCAGTTTGAATCATGCGGCAAGAGCAATGCCAAGGAAGTCCTGGAGAAGGTTTATATTCTTGTATGGCAGGGCATAGTCGGTTCTTTCCCGGACGAGACCTGCTGGTCCAACGCCAAACAGGCTTATGCTGGCTTTATTAGCAGCCAGGCTGACCTGCTGAGAGCAAGGGTGGAAGCATCGAAATAAGATTCATACACTGACATGAATCAAATCCTAAGCACTAATATCGAAATCCTAAACAAATTCGAATATCTAAAACCCAAAATTAACAAAATAAGAAAGTTTAGAAAATTAGGATTTAGATATTGTTTAGGATTTAGGGTTTCGAATTTAGGATTTACATAAATCATGATTTTGTTCTTGTTCCTGGCATCTCTCTCAGTTGACCTCCAGTGGGTCGAGGTCGATGTCGCGCTGACGCAGGATGGCCGCGCGGATTTTGTTTACAAGATCCGCTATGAAGTGTTCTCGGGACAGATGCATGCGTTTTACCTCATGGGCGTCTCGGTCGAACCGTTCTTTGATTACGAAGGTTCGTACGCTTTCGACGAGTACAACAACGTATATCCCCTGGAGATCAGCGACATGGGCGGCGGTAAGTACGACATCGTCCTTGCTAAGGGTCGCGGCTATGGTCCCGGTGACCTGACGTTCATCATACATTTCGGCGGCGACCTGGGGCTGAGCAAAAACCTCGGGACGACCAAGAGCGAGTTCGGCGACCTTGTCGTCCTGCACTGGGCACCGCCCCAGTGGGATGAACCACTGGAGCACTACACGGTCTATGTCTATTACCCAATCCCGGTGACGCGCAGTACGATCAACCCGGATGATTACGGTTTTAGAACCGAAAAATTCATGAACGAAAAATACCTGCTTTCCTATCTGAAACAGGATTACAAGGGAGAATCATACTTCACGGTCCGGATCCACAAGAACAACTTAAAGACCGAAGAAAAGATGTTGATCCAGCAGTACGTTCCAGCCTCATATTTCAATACCGAAAAATTCGGCAAGGTCAATATCCAGCTGGAAAGGGAGAGAAAATTCGTCATACCTACTGAGCTGATCTATATGGTTATTTCTTTGATCCCCTATCTTTTTTATTCCAACAAGAAAGCCAGGTCCATTAAGGCTGCATACGCCGAGGTCACATCCCTGAAATGGCTGCGCGATGACTGGATACCGCCCAAGATCGAAGTTGCCAGCTTCCGCAAATCAGGCAAGGTCGCCAAGCTCGATCTCGTGGAAGCGGTCCTGCTCCTCGATTATCCGGTGAACAAGATCCTCACCATCCTTTCGTCAAAACTCCAGGAAACCGGCGCGATCAAGATCGTAACAACTGAACCGATGAAGATCGAGGTCGTGCAGAGACCAAAAGACCTGCGGTATTACGAATCAGCGTTCCTGGACGCCGTGAAAAGCGACGGTACGCTGGACCAGGATGGCTTAAAAGCGCTAGTCACCCAGATCGTGGAGAGCGTTTCATCCAAAGCCTGGGACTGCGACCTGGATGCGACGAAAGCATATTATACCGAAAAATTCGGCGCGTCCGAACCAGAACCGGTCGACGAAAAGTATAACAACCAGGAATACTATTATTACCTCAGGCAAAGACCGTTCGGGAACAGCGCATATTATGATCGGATGGAAAACGCCTTCGTGATCTACGGTGAGCCGATCAAGAATTACTCGAACTTTATCCAGTCCGACGCGTGCCACAGCGCCTGTTACGTGCACACCGCCTGCCATGACGCCTGCCATTCAGCCTGTCACTCGGCCTGCCATTCGGCTTGCCACTCAGCCTGCCATTCAGCCTGTCACTCGGCCTGCGTGAGCGGAGGAGCAAGGTGAAAAATAAAGAAGAGGTGAAAGGGAGCGGTGAAGAAGGGATGCAGATACCAAAGGCACAAGAAACCTTCCAGTTGGATTGGATCGATGAGTTTGTCAGGAAAATAAAACCTTACGTTTATGTCCGCGAGGTCGATAAGCTCCTGATCCTTATCCCCAACCAGGCGCACCGTCTCAACAGTTCGGGTTTTGCCATCCTTGATTACCTGCTCAAGGGCAACACGATCAGCAAGCTGCTGGACATGGTCGGCAACACCGAAACCAAGAGGCGCGAGATCCATTATTTTTTCTGTGACCTGCGTTCTATGGTCAGCGGATGCATGAGGGACAATGAAAAGCGTGAAGCCGTAACTTACTATGAATTCACCGGCGACATCAACGACTACCCGGTGCTGTCCGAGATCGCGGTGACCTACCGCTGCAATCTGAATTGCGAATTTTGCTACGTTGGCAGACGTGATTGCCGCGAATTACAGACCTCGGACCTGAAAAAGATCCTGTTCAAGATCTACAATGAAGCCCGGGTCCCGTCGGTCAGCTTCACGGGCGGTGAACCGCTGCTGCGCAAAGATATCTTCGATCTTGTCCGCTACGCGTCAAAGACCGGGCTCTGGACAAACCTGATCACCAACGGCACCATGCTCAACGAGGTCGTGGTCAATGAATTGAAACAAGCCGGCCTGTCAAGCGCCCAGGTAAGCCTTGAAGGTCCGGACCAGGACCTCCATGAAATGATCACCGGGCACAAGGGTTCGTTCGAAGCTACGATCAAAGGAATAAGCAACCTCCTTGCCGCGGAAATCCCGGTCCATACCAATACCACGGTCTCAAGAACGAATATCGGACACCTTGACAGGATACTGATGCTGGCAAAAAGCATCGGCTTGGAACGTCTTTCCATGAACTTGCTGATCCCGTGCGGGACCGCGTCATCCAAGAAGGACCTGTGGGTGCCATACGAAGAGATCGGCGATATTGTGCTAAAACTCAAAGATCTGGCCGGTCGCGAAAAAATGAAATTCCTGTGGTATTCGCCGGTTCCCATGTGTTTCTTCAATTCCATCGCGCACGGCCTTGGCAATAAATCATGCGCCGCGGTCACGGGACTGCTGAGCATCGATCCGATGGGGAACGTGCTCCCTTGTTCGTCATGGCGGGAGCCCGTGGGTTCGCTCCTGAAGCGGAGCTTTAAAAGTATCTGGGAATCGCCGATGCTCGCGTATTTCAAGAAAGCCGATTACGCGCCCGCCGAGTGCAAGAGCTGCCACAAGTTCACGATCTGCAAGGGTGCCTGCCCCCTGTATTGGAAAATGAACAACAGCGCGTCGGTCATCACGCAGACTACTGCGCAATGATCATGCTCCGGAGCGCACTTTAACAATGGACCAAGAAAAAACCTACATCATTCTCGATAAGATCTCACCCCGGTTAAGGAACATCCTGTCGTTCCTTCTGGTAATGATCGGCTATGCCCTGCAGACAACAGGACGCAGTTTTTTCATCGGTCTTCCCTTTTTGATCGGATGTTTTCTGATCAATCTCATCAAAGGCGTTTCGATAAAGAGCGAAACCTCGTCAGAGTACGTATGGGAAGAAGTCACCCCGGAAAGGATCGAACTGGTATATCAACACTGTCAGAAGATAAAAAAATTCAAGAGTGCCGGGATCGGCTGCTTCATCGGTTTGATATTCAGCGCCGTCTTTCTCTTCTCGGTCCTCGCGCCGGCATTGGTCGGGAAGAACGGGATCCTGCCTTTCGGCCTGACGGTCGCCGTCATCGATACCATCATCCTGTTCGCCGGGCTGTTCGTCAGCGGCAATAAGAGCGCGTGGATGCCGAATAACATGGATGTAAAAACAGCGGTCGTAAGGCGCCTGATCAACCTGCCGGTCATAACCAAAGACCCTTCGCTGAAGGTAGCTCCTTTTCTTGAGATCGGAAAGACCAAGACCGGTTCTTTCCCCCATGACACCAGAATGCTGGTCAAATTCACTGACGCGCCCGAGGCATTCATCGGCGTCCAGGGTCAGATATCGATCAATACCGTGAAATCAACGGTGTATCCGTATTTCTACACCGTTATCATCGCCAAGCATGAGTTCGATCTTTTTAAAAAGCTCGGCCAGCCTGAGCTGCGAAATATCACGATCGAGAACAAAAAGACCGAGGAAGTGGATGTCGTCGTGATCCGCCAGACCACGACAAAGACCTCGGGCTACCACTCCGATGATAAGGTGCAGGATTACATACTCGAAAACAGCATCAGCCTGGCAAAAAAGATGCTGAATGTAAAACCGAAGTCCTAATTGACTGAATCGCGATACCTGAAACCGGCCTTTATCCTTGCCGTTACTGTAATTACATTTATATCATTCTACCCCTGCCTGAGCAACAGTTTCGTGAACTGGGATGACCCTGAACTGCTGACCAACAACCAATCAGTCCAGCATCTTTCCCTTCAAAATATCGGCCGACTTTTTACGCGGTACTACTGCGGGACATATATTCCTCTTACGCTTATGTCATTTGCCGCTGAGCATGGCCGGTTCAAGGATAACCCCATGCCTTACCACGCGTTGAACATTATCCTGCATGCTCTCAACGCTTTGCTCGTGCTCTGGCTCGTGTCTCTGTTATCAAAAAATTCCTGGGTTGCCTTCATTGCGGCCCTGATCTTCGCAGTGCATCCCCTGCGCATCGAATCAGTGGCCTGGATCGCTGAGCGGAAAGATGTGCTATTCGCGTTCTTTTACTTATTGGCGATCATCACGTATATTTATTATACCGGGCGCGCGCGCCTGTTGCTTTATTTCGCTTCGCTGGCATGCTTTGTGCTTGCATTATTCGCCAAGGGTGTCGCCGCCACGCTGCCCTTTGTGCTCCTGCTGTTCGACTATTTCCAGAACCGGCGCGGCCGTGTTATCATCATTAACAAACTGCCTTATCTTGTTCTTGCCGTTTTCTTCACCGTGATCGCGATCTCAGCGCAGAAAACGCTGCCCGGCCATTCATTCCCATTCTTGAAGAATATCTTCATCATGAGTTATGTCGTGCTATTTTATATCGGTAAAACTATCCTCCCTATCGGACTCTCGCCGCTTTATCCCTTCCCCATGACGATCGTAAGTAAAATGCCATGGCAATTCTGGCTGGCTCCTATTATTGTGATCATTATTGCTGTTTTGGTCATAGTGACCAGCAGACGCTCGAAAATGATCGCGTTCGGGTGTCTTTTCTTTCTCCTTACGATCTTGCCGGTATTGCAGTTCATCCCGGTCGCCGGACCCGAGATCGCCGCTAATCGTTATACCTACATCCCATCGATCGGGCTTATCCTGATATTCGCCGAAGCCATTGCCTGGATATACCGAAAAATAAGTTCCTCACATGCGGGATCGCTTAAGTTCCTGCCAGCAGCAGCGATCGTCGTAATAATCGCGCTCTTCGTTGTCACATCCATGAACCGTTGCCGGGTTTGGAAAAACAGTATAACGCTTTGGTCTGATGTTATAAAAAAATATCCTGATTTTCCTCATGCTTATACAATGAGAGCGCAGGCGTATGCTGATGCCGACAACATGAAAATGGCGGTCGCTGATTACACCCGCGCCCTGGACATCAACCCGGGGTTCAGTGCGGCCCTGCTTGGCCGTGGCAACTTGCTGTTAAAGATCGGCGACTTCAGCGGCGCGATCGCGGACTATTTCAGAATCTTGGAGATCGATCAAAAACTTGTTGATGCTTACGTCAACCGCGGTAATGCATACAGCGCGCTGGGGCAGTTCGATCCCGCGCTGGACGATTATAACCATGCTCTGGTCATCGACCCATTCAATAACAATGCCATATACAACCGCGCGGTCGTGTATTTTTTAATTGGAAATAATGATAAGGCCTGGCAAGATGTTAGAAGGCTCCTGGAAGTTGGCTATCCGGTAAAACCGGAATTTCTGGAAGCGCTAAAAAAACAACACCCTGATCAACACCCGTAAAGACCCGGTTTTCGGTCCTCGAATAAATTGTTTGAAGGTGTAATATTCTTGTCGTTCGCCTGCGCCGGGTTGATGTCAACTATTTTAACGCATTCATCCTCCTGGGCGCGGACCAGGACTTTTCCGTCAGGAGCAATTACCTGGCTTTGACCAATGAACCGGCATTCCTTGCCCGCCCGTTCCTCCGCACCGGTCCGGTTAGCCGTTATGATGAACACGCGGTTCTCGATGGCACGCGTGACCATTGCGCCCGGACAATGCGGCAGCACGAGATTGGCGGGGTGAAGTATGACCTGCGCGCCTTTCAGCGCCAGGGTACGCGCGGCCTCGGGGAAGATCCAGTCAAAACAGATCAGCATTCCATAAGCAACGCCGGCGTGCGTAAGGACTCGAAAACCTTCGTTGCCGGCGGTGAAAAGCGATTTTTCATCCATGAATAAATGTACTTTCCGGTAAACGCCGATCACCCCCTCCGGAGAAACCAGGGCGACCGAATTATAGATCGTGCTCCCCCAGGCCTCGGCAAAACCGTACGCGAAGGCACAATTCATCTCCCGGGCAAGCGACACCATGAACATCGTGGTCGGGCCGTCCAGGCCTTCAGCGAACCCTTCCAGCTCGTCCCAATCGGAAAAAAGGTACCCGGTACTGCACAGCTCCGGCAGCACGACCAGGTCCGCCAAAGTGCCGTGCAGCAGCGTCTTGATCCTTGCGAGGTTATGCTGTTTCGCGCCGAACACCGGACAAAACTGCAGGAAACCGGCCTTCATGACGGAGTATAACGAATATAATCCATGTGTCAACAATTTTGTCATTGCGAGTCCCGCATAAGTAGTGCGGGACGAAGCAATCCCAGTCCTTGTGTCATTGCGAGCGATCCTTGTGCGAAGCAATCCCAGTTATATATCTTTTATCCGAGATTGCTTCGTCTCCCGCTTTCTATTGAATATTAAGGAAACGGGATTCCTCGCAATGACAAAAAGGGGGGTGTATTGACTGATCATCGCGATGTGTATACAATTAGCGGCAATGCGCACAGACAAGCGCGAAAACGTGAGTTCCCGCCGTCTTGGTAAAATACCAATCGTCCTTTCAATCGCAATCATCGCGGGCGTGCTTCTCGCTGCTTACTGGCCTTGTCTTAACAACGGCTTTACCAACTGGGATGATGACAAATACGTCACCGACAACCCGGTGATAAAAAGCATTTCGTGGGAAAACATCGGTAACATCTTTACTGTGCTCTATATCGGCGCTTACACCCCTGTGCCCCTCCTGTCATTCATGATCGAATACCGTCTTGCGGGGCAAGATTCGCGGCTTTACCACGCGACTAATCTGCTCTTCCACTTCTTCAACTGCATTCTGGTCTTTGCGCTGGCACTGTATTTAAGCAAGAACATTAAAGCCGCGCTGGCGATAGCGCTCCTGTTCGGAATCCATCCCCTTAAAGTGGAATCCGTAGCCTGGGCAACAGAACGGAAAGACGTCATGTACGCGTTCTTTTACCTTGCCGCCATAGGTCTTTATATTATTTATGCTCGCCGGCGGAACATTCTTTATTATGTTCTGATGATACTGGCATTCCTCCTATCGCTCGGTTCAAAGCCAGCGGCAATGACCTTGCCCTTTATCCTTTTGCTGTACGATCATTTCCGCGAAAGCCGCATTACGGCCCGGGCTTGGCTCAACAAGCTGCCGCTGGCCGCTATCGCCGTTGTTTTCGGCATCTTTGCCACTATCGGTCAGCACGCGCTTGACCGCACGCGGGTCTGGTCGATGCAGTCGCTCTTTGAATTGCCGGGCGTGGTCGGCCGGGAACTCATCTTCTACATGGGAAAGATCTTCCTGCCAATAAAATTATCATGTCTTTATCCCTTGATCGCGCCTTATAAGACCTTCCTCCCTAACGCCGCAGCGGCACTTGGCATCGTGGTATTGATCATCCTGGTTTACCTGCTTTTCCGTTATAACCGGCGCATTGCATATGGGGTATTGTTCTTTCTCATAACCATTCTACCCGCGCTCAGCGTTGTCCGCCAGGGCTTGCCCGCGGCTGACCGGTTCACGTACATGCCGATCCTGGGTATTATCCTTGCCCTGGCCGCGGCAGGCCAGTATTTTGGCCAGCGGTTAGCAAGAAACCCGGTTTTGACCCGATCCCTGGCGATAGCAGCGTTGGTCGTCGTTACTGGCCTCTTCGGCATCGTGACGAACGCACGTTGCCGGGTCTGGCGCACGAGCTTAACCCTGTGGAACGACGCGCTCGCAAAGTATCCTGACCTGAGCATCGCCTATACCAATCGCGGCAAATACTACCTTGATACAGCCCAGTTCAAATCAGCGCTTGCCGATCTCAATAATGCGATAACCCTTGACCCCCGCAATGCTCTGGCATTCTATAACCGGGGGCACGCCAACTATAACCTTGGTCGCTATGACAGCGCGATAGCGGATTTAACAAACGCCCTGGCTCTCGACAGTAATTACGCGCGCGCCTTTGACAGCCGCGGTATGGTCTACACCGTAACAGGGAATTTTGATGGCGCGCTGGCTGACTATAGCCGCGCCATCGCGATATTCTCCAAGTTCGCAGGCGCCTATAACAATCGCGGGCTTCTTTATTATGACCAGCGCAAATTCGAATTGGCGCTGGCTGACTTCGACCGGGCGATCGCTTTGAACCCGAGTAACCTGGCATCGTATAACAACCGTGGCATGCTCTACTTTGATCAAGGGAAGTACGAACTATCGATCGCTGATTTCACGAGCGCGCTTAAACTCGATCCGCAGTGTACCGAAGCTTTTTACAACCGTGGCCTTGTGCACCAGGCGCGCGGCGACCTCGCTATGGCACTTGCCGACCTGTCACGGGCGATCTATTATAGCCCCTCATACGGCGAAGCTTACCGCCTGCGGGCTTATGTGTTTTACCAGACCGGCGACATAATGAGCGCCTGGCAGGATGTTGAGATGATGCGCCGCATCGGTTTTGAGGTCGATCCGCGGTTCATTGACTTGCTCAACCGCCGGTCAGACAAATAATCAAGATAAAACAAGTTTTGTGGATTAACACCTTGACACATAGTCATTAGTATTTATAATAATGATAGCACCAGGTGCGTAGAATGAAATCATTACTCACAAAATCAATTATTATGATTGTAATTATAATAAGGGCGACTTTTTCACTTGCGAGACCTTTTGCCACTAATGAGCCTAATCGCTCTGAGTTTGATTCTCTAAACGTTCGATTTGTTAGCAATTGGCCTTTTGGTCCCAGTAATGCTGTTGCGTATGACTCAGTGAAAAATATCGCATACTGCAGTTCTGGAGGTGGGATATACATAGTCGACATTACAAACCCGTCATTACCATGCAAGATTTCCGATGCTATCCGTGTACGTGGTGAGATTGAAGATATATTTTTTGAGCGATATACGCAAAGATTGTACATCGTCGACGGATACGGATATGACCTTGAAATCTGGAACGTCTTTAATGACTCGGCCCCTTATAAACTGGGTGTATACCATACGCCATACTATGCGTGGGGTGTAACAGTTGTATCTGGTATATATGCATATGTGGCCGATGCTGATTCAGGTCTGCGTATAATAAATGTTGCTGACCCAGCCAATCCTTTTGAAATTGGTAAATTCTACACATCGGGTTTGATGTGTGATGTTGAAGTTGTTAATGGATATGCCTACATTGTTGATTGCAATGGATTAATGATCGTTGATGTCCTGGATCCCACAAACCCACAGTTAATAGGTGGCTACAATACTATGGGATTCGCGTATAGTGTGGCTGTCTCCGGATCGTATGCTTACGTTGCGCACAGTTATAATGGCCTACTTATCTTCGATGTCTCTGATCCTACAAATCCCACACTAGTAGGTGAACTTGATACGCCTGGTTCCGCTACCACTGTAAAAATTCAAAATGGTTATGCTTATCTTACTGATGGCAGATTAAGAATCATTAATGTAGCAGATGCTTATAATCCATATGAAGTTGGCAACTTCTGGTCTCCACATAGCATATACAACGTAACAGTTTCAGGCTCTAATGCGTATCTGCCGAACAGCGTGGATGGATTGCGGATAATCGACTGTACTGATCCTACAACTCCATTGGAAATCGGTAATTATGATACCCCTGGTTCTATAGCTGCGATCTATATTGATGGTCAATATGTCTATCTTGCGGGTCAGCGTGATTGTTTTGCAATCATTGATAAATCAAATATCCTGTATCCTTATGAAATAGGTCGCTGTTACGGTTTGGGTTATACTCAAGCTATGACAATAGAAGGTTCCTACGCTTATGTTGCAGGCGGCTTTGAAGATCTTCAAATAATAAATATAGCTGATCCCGCTAATCCAACAATCGTAACCAATTATGATACTCCTGGTGATGCTATGGGAATCGATGTCGCAGGTAATTATGCTTATGTGGCGGATTTTGATTCCGGAATGTGCGTTCTGGATATTTCAGATCCCGCCAACCCCTTTGAGGTAGGTTCTTATTCGTTCCCAGCCTTGGTAAATGATGTAGTCGTCGATCCCCCATATGCCTATGTTGCAACAGGGGATTCAGGTTTGCGCATCCTGAATATCACAGATCCTACGAATCCTAATGAAGTCGATCACTGTGACGTTCCTAGCGCCTATCGAATTGTCAAACACGGTACATTAGCTTATATCGCGTCGATGAGCAATGGTCTACAAATAGTAAACATAGATAACCTTTCTCATCCACGCGTGATCGGTACGTATCTTCCGCCCATGATGACAGCCTGGGATGTTGCAGTCAGCGACAATTATGCATATGTTTTGGGTTATTGGGATATGATGGTCGTTGACGTATCAAACCCAGCATCTCCAGAAGAAGTTGGTTATTATCATGTGCCGTATCCTTCAAGTGACCTGGCAGCGTTGTCTTCATACATATTTTTTCCTTTCTATGATATAGGCTTACAGATTTTTAACAATCAGCTATTTGAAATGAATGAAACAAGTGAACGGTTAACCAATATTGAATTGCGGATCCTGCAAAATCCAATAAGTAAGGGTAATATAAAACTCCAGTATTGCATGTGCAAATCACTAAAGACTATGCTGTATCTTTATAATACCCTTGGGCAGAAGATCAATGAAATGGTCTTACCAGAACAAGAGGGTACTGTTAATTGGCGAATGACCGATATTCGTGGCAATCAACTCCCTTCCGGTATTTATTTTATCAAAGCCATATGCGGACCGTATAGTACAACAGTAAAAGCAATTGTTGTAAGGTAAACAATAATAACCAGGAATATTGCGGAAATGATGCATGCAGCACGTGAGTACGATAAATAGAACTATTAATCTATTATGCCAGATTCGGTTTTTTGGTAAGAAAGTGTGGCAAATCTGGGACATACAACAATAAGGGGAGTGACCAAAAAATCACTCCCCTGTACTGTCATCTTTACCCTTGATTTTCCAATGATATGACTTATAATGAAATGAGGAACAGTTATGAAGACGTACAATATCATGGAATTTGCTATTGGTATGCTTTTACCCTTCATTCTTCTCGCCCAGGGAGAAAACTGGATATACAGGTATAATGGACCAGGTGATAGCACTGATGAAATCCGATCTACTATCTATGGTGCTGATGGTAATATCTATATAGCGGGGGGTAGCATAGGTGACAGTACATATTATGATTTCATAGTTATAAGCCTATCGAATACTGGTGACACTAATTGGGTCTATCGGTATAACGGACCGGGGAATTCTGATGATATTGCCACGTCAGTTGTCTACGGCGCCGACGGCAACATCTATGCGGCAGGAGGCAGTTGCGGGAGCGGAACCGACTGGGATTTTATTGTGATCAGCCTGACGACCACCGGTGATACCAATTGGGTATACCGTTATAACGGACCAGAGAATGATATTGATTGCGCTTATGCCATTGATTACGGTGCCGATGGCAACATCTATGCCGCAGGGGGTAGCTACCAGACTTACTATAATTCGGATTTGACGGTTATCAGTCTGACCACTACTGGTAATGCTAACTGGATCTTCTGTTATGATGGACCGGGAAATAGTACCGATATCGCTCGTTGCATTAAGTATTATGTGCGCTCTTTTCCTCATATCTGTGCCGCGGGTCTTAGCATGGGCGATATGACATACTATGATGGCGTCATTATTGACTTAAGCACCAGCGGTGATACCAACTGGGTATATCGATATAACGGACCGGGGAATGATCCGGACGAAATTTTATCACTTGATATCGGCGCTGACCGCAATATTTATGTCGCAGGATATAGCGGTGGCATGGGCACCTCCTATGATTTTTTGGTCATCAGTATGGATACTTATGTTTGGGGTCTGCCTAGATGGATCTTCACGTACAATGGTCAAGGCAATGGGTTTGACATTGCATACTCCGTTGTTTACGGTGCCGACAGCAATATCTATGCAGCAGGGTACACCTACAATAGTGCTTTTTCAGCTGACCTAACGGTTATAAGTCTTAAGGATAACGGTGACACTAATTGGGTTTACCGTTATAATGGATCGGGGGATTATAATGCTTGGGCTAGTTCTATCATTTACGGTGCAGACGGTAATATCTATGCTGCTGGAGGCAGTTATGATACCGGCACCTTATCTGATATTACGGTTCTCAGTCTAACAACTTCCGGTAATGCAAACTGGGTTTATAGATATAATGGACCGGGAAACGGTGACGATGAGGCTTTGTCAATCATTCGTGATCCTAACGGCAATGTCTATGCAGTTGGGAATAGTTATGGTTTCGGCACAGGTTTGGATATCATCGTAATCAGCCTTCCTCCGGATTATGGAGTGGAAGAGGAAAATAATACTGTGTTGAAAACCAGTTACGGCGCCACAATCCTTAGCGGTCCCCTACGATTGCCAAAGAATAAAAAATACAAAATCTTTGACATCACCGGCAGGATTGCGATGTCCGACAGACTCAAGCCAGGCGTCTACTTCATTCAAATCGACAACAAAATTATTCAGAAAATCGTGAAGATAAGATAGATCTCTTTGTTATCCCCTACGCCATAAAATTATCAATGACCTAAAGACTTTTCGCTACAGCATCGCAAGCAGATCTTTAATGCCTTTCACTGCTTTTTCTTACTGAATCTTAAGCTCCTTTATGATCTTGATTTTATCGGGCACGGCCATTTTCTTGTCGCTGATCTTCGCCAGGTTGCCAACATATTGGCGGACAGCTCGTAAGTATTGCTAAAATCTCATTGAGATTTTTATACCATTCTGTTGAGTTTGGAAGCTGACTTTCTTGGACTCTTTAAATGCGTAAGACGGAAAAATCGCTGCGCTGATCCCCCCCACAAAGGCTATCCCCATGGGAGCCAGGGCATTAACAAAAAACAGTTCAGTATCTGAACGCTCATCACCACAGGCAAAGTCATAATATGATAAAGCACCTAACCCAAGCGCCATGGGGATCGCTAATGATGGTCCCGGAGCCCAGGTATCGCGGGAAAACATCCCTCCGCCAATGGTCAATGCACCGCACGCCCAGTATACGCCCAAAATTTCATCGCCAAAATCCAGGAAAGACAAGCTGGCAATCGCGCTGAATCCAGCTAAACCCAAACAACCCATACAGCACATTTCGCCAAAACCATGCTCCTGCCGTGGTTTAAGGAGTATCTTTGTAATTGGTTCATAAACACGTCCATAATCCATAATATCGGTGCGGAAATAATTCTCTAGAAATGACCGGATATAGGTGGACCTGACCATAATGGTGCTGTCTGAAAAAATGGTATCAGGATAACCATAAACAATGACCAGGTCGCCGTTAAGAACAGATTTATCAAATTCTTCGATATCGACATCCTTTTTTAAAGGCCATATCGCGTAGAATAGACCCTCCCCACGCGGAGAAAGGAATATTTTTTCCCTCTGAATGCTGAAATCCTCGAGCCAATCATAATAATGGTGCTCAAGAACAAGTTCCAAATCTACCCTGTCCTCATACGGCGCGAAATTATGCGCTTGAATTATTCCGGGCCATGCGACCACCGTATCTCTATACTTATTCAAGCTATCTCTTATATCATCAGGGAAAACATATACATTGGCTTTTTTGTACTCTTCAATTTCCCATTCTGAACAGGGTTGGTACGAATCGGTATGAGGGACAAAAGCAGGGCTGCAGCGTAACAGTATGCACACCGACAAAAACAGCATTACCGAACTGCTCTTTTTCATCGTTGATTCGTTTACTATAGTACAGCTAGCAATTCCTTTATGCCCTTCACTGCTTTTTCTTCCTGAACCTTCAACTCCTTGATGATCTGTAATTTGTCGGGCGCTGCCATTTTCTTATCGCTGATCTTCGCCAGGTTGGAAGCAATGTCCTTATACATACTGCTCAGATGCGTTGCCGCCTTGGATGGTTTACCGGTCAAGGTTCCTGCGATCTCGGCGAGATACGCCGAAGCCATGTTCCGGCATTCTGACCAGACCATCCCGTTCCACCAGTTGCCGTGCTCAGTACCATGCCCATTTTCCACCCCCTGCGCCCAGTTATCATAGGCAGCAAGACCGATCCGGTATTTTTCCCAGCTATATTTGCTTGGATTTTCAAAAAGGTCCACCCCGTATATAAGACTTTCCTTGATGATAATCGTATCGTCCTTTTTGTCAATCTTTTTGAAGGCGTAAAAATTCGCGTGTATCTCCTTGCCGAATTCCTGCCAGGTACCGAAGGTGAGTGCCGGTGGTGTAATATCGACCTCGCTTCCCCAGGGCTGCACCAGGAGTAACTTATCGTTTTCATAACCATAGATGATCTGGTTATCCATATTTTCGACCGAACACGGTACGCCTTTGTCCAGGTATCCTATTACCGACTGCTCCAATTTTCGCCGATCTTCAGCACTGCTTTCTGCACTAATAAAGCCAAGATCGATCATTTCCAGTCCGAGATTTTTCACCAGTTTGACAAACCCATCTCGCTTCCAGCAGTACGGTCCGCTGGGACAGATCACCTCGTGTACATTGATGAGAAAAGCATGGCCTGATCCGCTGAAAGCCTTCGCATCGCTTATTTTAAATTGATAATGATCCAGCACGCCCTTGATCACGCCCATCAGTGAAGTATTAAATCCCGGCATCTTGATGTTTTCGAGTTTCATTTTCGTCCTCCGGTAAATTATAACACTCCCTGCCTTGTTGTCAATGGCAACGCCCACGGGTAATTGTTCAAAACATGATGGAGTTAATGTAGTTAATGTAGTCGCACCTTTTAAGGTGCGTGTCATCTTGAATTTTCAAGATATTTAAACGCAGGCTAAAGCCTGCGGCTACATCTTTACCTAATTTGAACAATCAAACATCGGCTCGCGCTTGACTTTTCAATGATTTGCGGTATTATTCCCCATGGAAGAACGTCTAAAAAAGATCGAAAACTTAAGAAAAATGCAGATCAATCCTTATCCCTACCGGTTTGACCGAACGCATAAATTTTCCGAAATAAAATCGCGCTTTGATGACCTCACCTCATCCCAGCAGGCCGTTTCGATCGCGGGCAGGATCGTCGCGGTGCGTGGCCACGGTAAGACCGTTTTTTGCACTTTGCAGGATGAAACCGATAATCTCCAGGTATACCTGCGCCAGCAGGACCTGGGCGAGAAGTTCGCCCTTTTCGATAATTTTGATATCGGCGATTTCATCGGCGTGAAAGGCAAAGTATTCAAGACCAAGACGGGTGAAATAACGATCGTGGTCGAAGAGTATCTGATGCTGTCAAAATCGCTGCGTCCCCTGCCGGAAAAATGGCACGGGCTTACGGACATTGAGATCCGTTACCGCAAACGTTACCTTGACCTGATCGCCAACCCTGAGGTCAAGGAGATCTTCAAGAAAAGGACCATGGTCATGTCCTTGATGCGGAAATTTTTCGATGGCCAGGGATTTATCGAGGTCGAAACGCCGGTTTTGCAGCCCATCTACGGCGGGGCCGCGGCACAGCCGTTCAAAACCTTTTATAACGCGCTCGACCAGGATATGTACCTGCGGATCGCCGACGAGCTCTACCTTAAGCGGCTGATCGTGGGCGGATTTGAAAAGGTCTATGAATTCTGCAAGGATTTCAGGAATGAAGGCCTGGACCGGCTCCATAACCCCGAGTTCACAATGCTGGAATCGTACCAGGCATACACCGACTACGAAGGCGTCCTGGAAATGGTGGAATCGCTTTTTGAATACCTGGTCGACAACCTTCTGCCGGACCGGACCATAAAGTTCCAGGATAAAACCGTAATCTTTACCCGGCCGTTCAAACGCCTGAAATATGTCGATGCGCTGAATCAGAAGACCGGTCTTGATATTCTGAAGGCAGCCAGCCGGGACATCGACCGCGTGTGCACGGGTATCGGGCTGAAACCGGAAACCATGACCCCCGGCGCCAAGATCGACAAGCTTTTCAGCGAACTTGTCCAGAAGGACATTACCGAACCGACATTCGTCATTGACTATCCGAAGCTCATTTCGCCGCTGGCAAAAGCGCACCGGAGCGATCCGGATGTTGTCGAGCGCTTTGAATTAATGATGTTCGGATCCGAACTCGCCAACGCTTTTTCCGAGCTCAACGACCCGGTGGAACAGCGCGCGCGGTTCAAGGCACAACTCGAGCAAAAAGAAGAAGGCATCGGCGAGATCGACGAGGATTTCCTGGAAGCCCTGGAATACGGCATGCCGCCGACCGGCGGCCTGGGCATCGGCGTTGACCGCCTTTGCATGGTGCTCCTGAGCCAGTCGTCTTTGCGGGACGTGATCCTGTTCCCCCAGATGCGTAAGGAATTGTGAACCGGAATATCGAGCTCTTTGTCGCACGCCGCTACCTGAAAGCAAAACATGGATTTTTGTCCTTCTCCGCGGTGATCGCCATTGGCGGCGTTTTCGTCGGCGTCAGCGCGCTGCTGATCACGCTGTCCATCATGAACGGCTTCCAGAACGAGCTCCGGCGCCGGATCCTGGGCGGCGCGCCGCATATCATCATCCGCAAGTACTTCAATGAGACGATCGAAAATTACGAACCGCTGCTTGACACGCTTTCCACGTTCAAGTTCGTGCAGGCGCAGGCGCCATTTATCCTTGCCAAATCGCTCATCCGGCATAAAGCCAACATGGATGGCGTTGTCATCCGGGGCGTCGATGCCGAAAAGGAAAAGAAGATCGTCGCGGTCGGCAGGAATATCATCGACGGGATCTTTGATCTCGATAAGGGGTGCGTGATCGGCATCGACCTTGCCCATACGCTCAAAGCCTCGGTCGGCGACACCATTATCATCACCTCGCCCTTCGGCGATCAGCTCGGCTTGCTGCCCAGGTCCAAGAAGCTGGTTCTCCGCGGCATCTTCGACCTCGGGATGTACGATTACAACGCGACCATCGTGTATATGAATATCCGCGATGTCCAGTCGCTCTTCGAGCTCGGCAACACCATCAGCGGGATCGAGCTTCGCGTCGACGATGTTTACAAAACACCGCGTTACTCCCAGATCATTGAGAAAAAGCTGGGCTACCCGTACACCGCGCAGGACTGGATCGATTCGAACCGCTCCGTGTTCGCGGCGCTGAAACTGGAAAAGATCGTGACCTTCATCGTGCTCGCCCTCATCATTCTGGTCGCTGGTTTCAATATCATCGGTACGCTCGTCAGCATCGTGAAGAAAAAAACAAAAGAGATCGGGATCTTGAGGTCGTTCGGTTTCACGCCGGCCCAGATCATGCGCATCTTCATCTATCAGGGCACGATCATGGGGGTAATCGGCACGGCCGGAGGCATCGCCTTTTCCCTCCTGGCATGCATCGTCCTGAACCAGTACCAGTTCAACCTGCCGGGCGATGTCTACTTCATTCAAAAACTGCCGGTGGAGATGTCGGCTGCGGATTTCTTTGCCGTGTCCATCGCCTCCTGCCTTGTCAGTTTTCTAGCGACAATTTACCCCGCGTTCAAAGCGGCCAACCTTGTCACGGTCAAAGCCCTCAGGAACGAATAGATGCCGGTAGTGTCCGCGCAGGATATCCACAAAACTTATTATCTTAAAAATGAAACTATCCCGGTGCTCAAGGGCATAAACCTGTCGGTGGATGCTGGCCGGTTCGTCGTCATTGTCGGTCCATCCGGCAGCGGCAAATCGACGCTCCTCAATATCCTGGGGAGCCTTGATACGCCGGACCGGGGGAAAGTCACACTCGATTCCATCGACCTGTTCTCCCATAATGCCGCGGATCTGTCCCGGATCAGGAATGAAAAGATCGGCTTCGTTTTCCAGTTTCACCATCTTTTGCCCGAATTCAGCGCCCTGGAAAACGTCGCGCTGCCGGCCCTGGTCAACGGCCGCAACCCCGCTTCTGCCATCTATGAAAAAGCCCAGCGGCTGCTTGAACAACTCGGCCTGGGCAGCAAAAGAAGCAGGCTTCCCGAGGAAATGTCCGGCGGTGAACGCCAGCGCGTCGCGATCTGCCGGGCCCTGGTCAACAACCCGCGCGTGCTGCTTGCCGACGAACCGACCGGCAACCTCGATGACGAGAACACCGGTAAACTGATCGGCGTTCTGACCGATCTAAAGAATGATGGCAGAACGATCATCCTTGTCACGCATTCGCTGGATATTGCCAAGGCCGGCACCGATGTGTATACTTTACGCGATGGAAAACTTTTCCCGATCAAGGAATAAGGAGCTCTGAACATGCTCTGCGATGATTGCAAGAAAAAACCGGCATCGATCTTTTTCAAGGACGTCGTATCCGGGAAGATCAGCGAGCTCAGGCTGTGCCTGGAATGCGCGCAAAAACGCGGGCTGGTCGCAAGCAAAAAAATGTCGCCGATCGAAACGCTGCAGAAGCTGCTCAAAGAAAAGACCGCGCAGGACGAGCAGGTCATCTGCCCCGTGTGCTGCCTGTCGCTGGCCGAGTTCAAGCGGGTCGGACGTTTTGGCTGCAGCCATTGCATCCACACGTTCGAACCTCATATCCGGCACCTTATCAAGGAGATCCAGGAAAGCGAGCGGCACATCGGACGCCGGGCCAAGCCGGGCGAACACAAAGGCATGGAGATCTTCAAACTACGCGAGGAACTGAAAAAGGCGATCGAGAGTGAAGCGTACGAAGAAGCGGCCAAGATCCGCGACCAGTTAAAAGCGCTGGGCATAAACACCAGCGATAACTAATGCTAAACAACATCCGCTGGCTCGTTCCCGGCAACGGCATAACCCACAGCCACGAAGAACGGGAGATCGTAGTATCATCCCGCATCCGGATCGCACGCAACCTCGAAAGCCTGCCTTTTGAGATAAAAATGAAACCGCGGGACAACGACCGGCTGCTGGAGCTCGTTAACAATATCATCAAGTCCAACGCCACCGGTCAGTACCTTTACATGCAAAAGATATCGCCATTGGAACGGGAATCCCTGCTTGAAAGTCATCTTATCTCACCGGTATTCTTGAAAGCGAACCGTCCATCCGCCGTTTTCCTGAATGAAACCGGCACTATCTCCATCATGGTCAATGAGGAAGACCATCTGCGCATCCAGGGCCTGTCGTACGGGCTGGATCTGCTCAATATATCAAGCGAAGTTTTCAAGATCGAAGAGATCCTGGGCGAAAACCTGGGGTTCGCGTTCCATGAAACCTACGGCTACCTGACAAGCTGCCCCACCAATATCGGCACGGGCATGCGCGCGTCAGTGCTTTTCCACCTGCCCGGGCTTGTCTTCACGAACGAGATCGATAAGATCCTCAAGGGCGCGGTTAACCTGGGCATGGCCGTGCGGGGTATCTACGGGGAAGGCACCGAGATCAAGGGCAACCTGTTCCAGATTTCGAACCAGCACACACTGGGCTTGAAAGAAGAAGACCTGATCGAATCGCTGACAAAATTCACCCACATGATCATCGATGTCGAGAGAAAGACCCGCGACGCGATCCTTGCCAAGGCCCGTTTTGAGTTCGAGGACAAGGTCCTGCGCAGCCTTGCCATTTTAAAATATGCAAAAATCCTGAGCACGGACGAGGTGCTGAACTTGCTTTCAGCGGTCCGGCTCGGTATCGGTACGGGCGTCATCACCGACATCAGCATCGATACGGTCAATGAGATAATGCTTATTTCGAGACCAGGGAACCTCCAGATGCATTATGGTGAGATCCTTGAAGAGCATGAACGTGATATCAAAAGGGCTGAATTCATCCGTAACCGGCTCAGCCCGACCGCTTAATTACACCGTTATTGCATCCCGTTAGAAACAGCAACGCTCTTTGGTGCCCACCAGTTTATTAAGCGTATGTAATTATCCCCTGAGTTTCTAATGGGATTCCCCCAGCATCCGTATTGCTTCCTTAGCGTAAGTGTTGTCCGGTTCAATTTCCAGACAGCGCTGCCATGACTGCCGTGCCCGGCCGCGCTGACCGGTCTTGAAGTAAACAATACCCAGATCATACAACAGGACAACGCTGTTGGGGATCTTCCTCAGCCCGGCGGACAGCACGCTGAGCGCCTGATCAGATCTACCGAGCTGGAATAAAAGCCGCCCCAGGTTATTATAAGCCTGGACATGGCATGGTTCATCGTTGATCGCCTCCCGGTATGCTATCTGCGCCGGTACGTATAAATGTTTGTTCTCCAGTTCAAAACCTTTTTCATAGGGCGTCAGGGGGATCGATCCCGGACCGACTAGATCGCCGGTCGTGCGAAACTTTAACCGCATCGCTTCCAACGCTTCTGCCGCCGGCTTTCTTTGAGGATCGATCTTGAGCACGAACTCAAGCTGCTGGATGGCGCCCGAAAAATACCCCAGGCTTGCGTAAGCCCGTGCAAGTTCATAACGCGCGTACGGGTCGGCGGGATCAAGTTCGAGCGCCCATTTCAGTTCAACAATGGCTGCTTTCAGGTCTTGTTCCCGCGACCCAGGATCCTCAAGCGCTCTGGTGAGGTACCGCGAGCCGATGATGCTCCTCATTCTTTCATAATCAAACTGGATCCGCGGCCAGTTGACCAGTGCAAAACACGCCGCCAGCACCACTATGGCAAGTCCCAGCGTTCGGTAAGAACGGGCACGGACAAGCTCCAGGAAGTCGCGCGCTCCCAGCACCGTAAATACGATAAGGACTGGCACGACCGGCACGCGGTAACGTTCGGTGACAAAGAATACAACCACCGACAGCATGTAAGTGATCAAAAAGGCGAGTAAAAGCTTCTCTGCGGTCTTCAGGCCCCGGACTATCCGCATGAGAATACCCGTCAGCGCCAGTGGACCGATCAGCCAGAAACCGATGAGCGTGATCTTTAAAACCGGCGCATAATGAGCGCGGATGAAATAGAAATCAAGATTATTGGGTATTTCATATGAGTTCCAGAACAAAGTGATCTTACGCCATAACAATCCGAGCGCCCGGCCCGGATGGTGAAGGATGAAGGAAAATGCTTTTGATGCCCAGAACGACGACACCCCGGATGGTTTAAGCGCCCGGCCGGTTTGCGCTTCAGCGGCTGCGCTGGCCGATCCTCCAAGGTCATAATTCGACAATCCGGACCCCGGCGGCAGGTAAAAGGCGCCGACCGCCTGCGGGTTGTTGCCGATAAAAAGATTTACCCCGGCGTTCGACGAAACCAGCATGAAATCATGTCCCTTCAGCGCGTTCCGGACTGTAAAGGGCAGGATCAAACCTATCGCGCCGGCGAGTAGTAAGATGGCCGGCTTCCATTTCCAGGCGGATAATTTTGTTGAAAACCTTCCAGCCACGAACCATAACGCCACGGGCAGGAAAAGAAGGATATTAGTACGGTCCAGCGCGGCTGCGCCTAAACATGCGCCCGCGGCAAGTGCGTGCCAGCCCCTTGATGACCGGTCATATGCGGTCAGGAACAACAGGCACAGATCAACAAATACGAGCGTCACAAAGATCATGAGCATATCGGCGTCGAAGAAAACAAGCAGACCGTAAAGTACGGATAAAATTCCGGCGATCAGCGCGTAACCAGTCCTGCCGTCCGTGACCTTCCATGCCAGCATGAAGATCAGAAGACAATTCAGGGAACCGATCACGATCTGGATCAAACCCAGGATGAAAAAACTCCTGCCTGCAAGCGCGAGGACCGCGGCAATGAAATATGGGTATGGCGGAGAACTGTAGAAATATACTCCTTCGCCCAGGAGATGCCCTTTTAAAATATCCAGCGCCTGGTCTAAAAGAACACGGGAATCGCCCGCCGGATCGTCAAAGTACGGTGCCCTGGAAATTTCGGTTAAATAAACCAGTCGCACGGCAAAAGCGGCAACGAATACCAGCGCCATTAAATAAAGCACCCGGCGTGACAAAAACCGCTGTCGATCAGGTCCCATGGATGATCATCCCTGATGACATTGTATGCCAAAATAACCTGAAATCAATCCGCAATTTTTGTTGCCGTGTCACTTGGCACACGGCTTGCCGGCATATCTTCATTGCTATAGCCCCAAATCCGAATATAATATCCGGCTATGGGCTTAATTCCACGGGTCATAGGTCCAACCTCAGAATTTCTTCACATGGTGGATCGAACAGTGCGGGATGAACGCATGCTGTCGCGAGCTAAAAAGATCCTGATCGCGTTCTCAGCGGGCCCTGATTCGGTCTGCCTGCTCGATGCTCTGCACCGGCTGTACGGTCATAAGGTCGCAATGTCGCTGGTCTACCTTGACCATGGTCTGCGGTCGGAACGGGCTATCAGCCGCGAAAAAAAGCTGGCCCGGCACTACGCGCATATCTACGGCATACCCGGCAAGGTCATCCGCATCAAGGTCGACGCCGGCAAGGGCCGGCTGGGGATCGAGGGCGAGGCCCGCGAATCCCGGTACCAGGCCCTGATCCGGCGCGCGCGCGCGGTTAAAGCCGACCGGATCGCCCTGGGACACAACCTTGATGACGTCGTGGAGACATTTTTTCTTAATATTTTACGGGGCAGCGGCGCAACCGGCCTGATGGCGATACCAGCGGTCCGGTTGCCGTTCATCCGGCCCCTTATCGCCGTACGCAAAAGGGATATCATCGTTTATCTCCGGCAGAATAAACTGCGATCCGCGACCGATCGGTCCAACCGCCGCCTGTCGTTTCGCCGCAATTTCCTTCGCCACAAGGTCATCCCGCTGCTGGAAACCATCAACCCGCGACTGCATGAGCATATCCGCAACCAGATCGAACTACTGCGGCGCGATGAAGCATATTTTCAGCAAAAAGCCGAATCGGCGCTAAAACGCGTCGTCACGCAGCACCAAAGCGGTGCTGCCCTTGACACCAGCCGGCTTATGCGTTATACTATGCCAGTGCGTAGTCGGGCGCTCCGCCTTGTGATCAAGTCACTCTGCGGGGACCTTGCGGGTTACGAGAGTAAACACATTGACGCGATTGCCGGTCTAATTGCTAAAGAGAGCGGCAAAAAGATAATTCTGCCGAAAGGCATGTACGCCCAGCGCGATCATGGTCTTATCGTGATCGGCAGGGCTGGTCAAAACCGGGCATTTGAAAGGACACTGGGCCTGCGCGGAAAAATCCTACTGCCCGGCGGATGCCGGATCAAGTCGCGGACCGTACGGCATTACGATCTTTCAAAACGCATTGCCGGAAACGAGGTATTTGACCTCGACAAGCTGGCGTTGCCAATGGTGGTCAGGAGTAGAAGACCGGGTGACGTGCTTGAAGGAGCGCGCGGCAGGATCGCGCTGAAAAAGATCTTGAGCGCGGCCCGCGTGCCCCAGGACCGACGGCCGGGGATCATTGTACTGGCCGACCAGAAAGGGATCCTCTGGATACCGGGCGTCAAGCGTGCAGTCCGGGCGTACATTGGGAGAACAACAAAACGTTTTCTACTGGTGACTTGTGAATGTCTTGATCAAAGAGGAAGATGTAATAAAAAAAGTCAAGGATATCGGAGCGCTGATCAACAGTGATTACCGGGGTAAGAACCCCGTGCTCATTGGTGTACTCAAGGGCGCGTTCGTATTTCTCGCGGACCTGCTCAGGGAGCTGGAAATACCGCATGAGCTCGATTTTCTGGCGATCTCAAGCTACAGCGGCAAGACCTCGCGGGGGATCGTTAAGATCAGCGCCGATCTGTCCATTAATATCGAGGACCGGGATGTCATCCTGGTCGAGGATATCGTGGACACGGGATGCACGCTTCATTACATCCTTGAGAATTTGAAGACGCGCCAGCCACGCAGCCTGGCCGTATGCGCATTGCTGAATAAAAAGGAGAACCGGCGGACCGAGATACCCCTGACCTACGTGGGGTTCACCATCCCGTCGGTCTTCGTCGTGGGATATGGGCTTGATTATGAAAATCAATACCGGAATTTACGGTATATAGGAGTGTATGATGGCTAATAAACCGCCCACACGGACAAGGGCTCTGCAAACAGTGATCTTATGGACGGTCCTGATCATTGTCGTCTGGATCGGCGTCCAGTATCTGCTATCCCGGAGCGAAAAGGCTGCTGATATACCGTATTCCAAATTCATCCAGGAACTCAGAAGTAAGAACATAGGCAAGGTCATGATCACCGAGCGGTCGATCAAAGGGACGTTCAAAAACATGCTCCAGATCGACAAAGGAACGTTCACCGAATTTGTAACGCTCATGCCGTTCGAAGATACCAAGCTCACGGATGAGCTGCTCAAGGGCAATGTCGAGATCGTGGCCAAGCAGAAGTCCTCATGGTTCGAGATCGTCGCCGGCATAATCCCCTGGCTTTTGGTCATCGCCATCTGGGTCATTTTCTTAAGGCAGATGCAGTCGGGGCAGAACCGGGCGCTTGGTTTCGGGCGGAGCCGGGCCAAGATCATGTTGGAGAACAAGCCGTCCGCCACGTTCAACGATGTCGCGGGTGTCGAAGAGGCGAAGCAGGAGCTGCAGGAAGTCATAGAATTTTTAAAGGAACCGCGCAAATTCACCAGGCTGGGCGGCCGCATCCCGAAAGGCGTGCTCCTTCTCGGTCCACCCGGCACGGGTAAAACCCTCATGGCACGCGCGGTTGCCGGTGAAGCCGGCGTCCCATTCATATCGATCAGCGGTTCGGATTTCGTAGAGATGTTCGTAGGCGTGGGCGCTTCGCGGGTTCGCGACCTTTTTGAACAGGCCAAAAGGAATTCGCCCTGCATCGTGTTCATCGACGAGATCGATGCGGTCGGCCGGCTGCGTGGGGCCGGTCTCGGCGGCGGGCACGACGAAAGAGAGCAGACGCTAAACCAGCTCCTGGTCGAGATGGACGGCTTTGTGGTCAACGAAGGCATAATCCTGATGGCGGCCACGAACCGCCCTGATATCCTTGATCCCGCGCTCTTGAGACCCGGGCGCTTTGACCGCGTGGTCGTGCTTGACCGGCCTGATATCCGCGGTCGTCAGGGGATACTGAAAGTCCACACGCGCAAGATCCCGCTTGATACCGACGTGGACCTTGACGTCCTGGCGCGCGGCACACCTGGATTTTCCGGCGCCGACCTTGCGAACATGTGCAACGAAGCGGCTCTACTGGCGGCGCGGCGCAACAAGCAGAAAATCTCCATGGCCGAGTTCGAGGATGCCAAGGACAAGATCCTCATGGGCGTTGAACGCAAGAGCCTGATCATCTCCGATGACGAGAAAAAGCTGACCGCATGCCACGAATGCGGGCACGTGTTCGTGTCGAAATTCCTCCCGGGCATGGACCCGATCCACAAGGTCACCATTATCCCTCGCGGCATGGCCCTCGGCGTGACACAGGCCCTGCCCATTGACGAACGGCGCACCTATTCGAAGACCTATTGTTTCAACCAGCTCGCCTATATGCTGGGCGGCCGGGTCGCCGAGAAATTGATCCTGGGCGATCTATCGACCGGCTCAGGCAATGACATCGAAAAAGCGACCAAACTTGCCCGCAAAATGGTATGCGAATGGGGTATGAGCGATAAGCTGGGGCCTCTGACCTATGGCGAAAAACAGGAAGAGATATTTCTGGGCCGCGAGATCGGCATGCACCGCGATTATTCAGAGCAAACCGCCCGGGAGATCGACGAGGAAGTGAAAAAATTAGTGGAAAGATCCGAAACGATCGCCGAGCAGATAATTTCCAAAAATATCGAGAAACTCAAAACGCTGGCCGCAAAACTGCTCGAGAAAGAGATCATGACCGGCGAAGAAATCGACCAGATTCTCTTTGATAAAGATAAAAAAACCGGGATCCACGACGTTAGCGCGTAAATGAACAAGAAAAAGATCGAAAAAGCGGTCCGCGCGATCCTTGAAGCGATCGGCGAAGACGTTGACCGCGACGGACTTAAAGACACGCCGCGCCGGATCGCTGACATGTACGAGGACATTTTTGCCGGCATCAAACAGGACCCGAAAAAGGAACTTAAAACATACCGGACCAAGAACGAAGATGAGATGATCATCATCAAGGACGTCCCGTTCTATTCCGTATGCGAACATCACCTGCTGCCATTCCTGGGCAAAGCGCATGTTGTCTACATTCCCAAAGATAACCGGATCACAGGTTTTTCCAGTCTGGTTAAAGTCATCGATATCATGGCAAAAAAACCCCTGATGCAGGAACGCCTGACTCATGAGATCGCTGATTTTTTAATGGCGAATCTAAAACCTCTGGGCGTGCTGGTCGTGATCGAAGCCGAACACTTGTGCCTGTCCATGATCGGCGTGAAAAAATCCGGCATGCTGACCGTGACCTCCGCGATCCGCGGCGCCATGCGTTCAGCCGCGACCCGGGCTGAAGCCTTGTCTCTGATTAAAGGCCGTTGAAACCTCCCGGGGAAATCTAAAAACACATTTAATGCCTGACGGTTTCATAATAATATACTCGACGTTCCCGAATAAAAAGACGGCCGTTAAAATAATTAAAATGCTAATCGCCGCAAAACTGGCCGCCTGCGGCAGCATGTTCGAGCTTGATTCGCTCTATGTTTGGAAGAAGAAAACCGAACGCGCGCGTGAATGGGGCGCGTTCATTAAGACAAAAAGTAGGAATTATAAAAAAGTGGAAGAGTTCATTTTGAGGCATCATCCCTACGAAGTGCCGGAGATCGTTAGCTGGGACATCAAACGGGGTTCGAAGAGCTACCTACACTGGATCAAAGAAAATACGATTTGAAAGACCTGAGCATATCGGGTTCGACCACATATTCATAATGTGTCATACCCGCGCAGGCGGGTATCCATAGCTGTTTTTTCTGGATTCCCGTTCCCCGCTTTTGCGGGGACAAGTTTACCCCTGCGGAAGCAGGGGGGAATGACAATGCAGCGGGAGAGGTCGTTTTGCAAAAGTAAAAGGGGCGGCAAAGCCGCCCCTTTTTTGTTTTTGGTTATCGTCTTATTTCGCGATAAGTATCGGCACTCCGGCATTATCCTGGTAGGCGTAGGTGACGTCAACGGTCGCTCCGGTCGAATCATAAGCATCGACATGGAGTTTTACGTAGTTCTCTTCCTCAGTCACGAAACCGATGAGGTCGCCGACAATGAACGGAACATGATCGTCAATGAGATCCCCCGGCGTCAGCTCGGACAGGCTGTCCAATTCCATCTGACCGTAGCTGTGCATCAAGGTCGTTCTTCCATTGGGGCGCCGTGAAGCAGAATTGACCTGGAGTGTTTCTTCGCCGCCTTGAATGAACCTCTCGAAGAACACATCAGCACCAGGAAATTCATCATTGGTTTCATCAACCAGTGCGCCGGTGGCGAATGTCAGTCCACAACCAGGTTCATTCATGTTACCAGGCGCGAGTTCGAGAGTCACGGTTACCGTGAACTCGGGTCTCGGCGAAGCCGTCACAAACGGCTTTGTCGCGTTGTAATCGCCGGCTTTGTCGTCGGTATTCAAAGTACGGACCTGGATATAGTAAACGCTGTCCTGCGCCAGTGGCGTAATCTCGTATGAATTGGTCGTGATCGGGGTCGCGTTGAACGCACTGAGATCTTCCGCGCTCTCGACCAGGAGTGTGGTGGAATCGGTGGCCACGTACACGTTGTAGCCGTTGAAATCCGTGCTATTCTCGATCGTCGTATCCACGGTCCAGACGACCGTCACCGACGTCTCACCCATAATCACGGTATTGATCTCCGGCGCGTTGAGCAGCTCGGCGCCGCCGCAGCCGGCGATTAATGCCACTGCGATCAACGATGCGAAGGTTATAAATGTCTTCATTTTTTCTACTCCTTTTTGTTCTTGCTTTTGCAGTTGCCCGATCCAGTTGTAAATGACCTGTTCACATACTATGAACAGTATATCTGGCCGCTGCTTTTAAAGCTTATTTTTTTATTGGGACAACGGTTGTTCTCAGGCACAACCGGCAAAGCCCTTGTTTAGCGTATCACGTATGTTTGGGCTTCCAGCACCACCTCCTCTTTAAGCCCGATCAGACCCAAATATCTTAAAACCTACTATGCGTATTATAAGCACAATTTAAGTTTTGTCAAGAGGGCTTGGGGGGGCCCAATATTCTCCACCCCCTCCTTTTTCCTCCCCCCTCGAGGGGGAGGGCTAGGGTGGGGGGGGGATTAAAAAAGAAGAGTCAACACTCATTCACTACTATGTTTTTGCCGTAATATGCTCGATAACCGACTTCAGCAGTTCAGGATCGATCTCCTTCATCCTGACTTTACGCAGGAATTCAAGCAGTCCGCTGATGTCCAGGTTTCTCCAGTGATCCTCGATCTGGTACTCGACCGGCAGGTCATAGAAAAAAGCGCCGCTGCCCAGGGCATCCTCAAATAGCATCGTCTTTTCGGCAAGTATCCTGCGGATCGTTTCTTCTTTGGGCACCGGGAAACCGCCGTCTTCCAGTTTGAAGCTATTTATGGTCAAAAGCTTTCCTTCGGCTTCGATCACGTCCTTGCCTTCGGCCATCAGCGCCTCCGCGATGAGGTAGCTGTACAGTGATCCGATCACGTGAAAAATATGACTGTTCCTGCCGTCAAAGGCGAACGGGAATTCCATGGGCTCAAGGTCGGGAAAGATGTGCTGCTTGAGAACGACCGATAGCTGGTAACTGTAGTTCCCCGCGCCCTTACCCTCGAATATCTTCGTGACTGCCGGCGCGCTGCCCGCGTACCGCGCGTATACCTTTTTGTCCGCCTCGCTCACGCTGACCTTTTCCCAGCACTTACCTCCCAGGATGAACTTCTCCAGCACGTAATATATCCTTCCCACCAGCGCGCCCTGGGCGATATCGAACACATCGTATTCGCCGAAAGATTTCTCGTTGATATTAGAATGGATCTTGCCGTACGTGATCTTTTTCTCGATCGCGCTGGTCACGAAATAGATGCCGGGTCTGCCCTCTTTTACGACGCCGTCGCCCATCAGCTTGTAGAATATTTTCTTCACGGTCGGTTCATCGAAAAACCCACCCTGCGCTGGGTCGCATAGCACCTGGTTGATGTTTTTAAGCGTCGTGCCGATGCGGCGCCGCTGGTATAGATATGAATAGATCTGCTGGGGTATCACCGACAGCAAAGGCCGGTATTGTCTCTCATAGAGCAGGCCGCTGCGCGCGCAGTTAAAAAAAACATCGAACAGGATCTGCTCCCAGGAATTAGTATAAGCGCCCAACGCGAAAAGCGTGTTGCTGCGCCGGTTCCCGCGGCCCACACGCTGGAGCAGCGACGATACCGTGTAAGGAGGCCGGTACAGCGCGACGCAGTCGATATCGCCGATATCGATCCCAAGTTCCAGCGTGGAGGTGGCAAGCAGCATTGCCCGGTCCGACTGGTTCATGGCCTTTTCCACCTCTTCGCGCCGCGGTTTGGGCAAACTCGCGTGGTGAACGAGCACTTTTCCGTCAAAAGGCGGCCGGTTCAGCTTCTGCGAGAACCCTTCGACAAAACTGCGCGCGTTAAAGAATACCAGGACCTTTTTCAACCCCCGTTCCTTGACCACTCCGAACAGTTCTGAAATGAACTTCAAAGCCGGCACGAGCTTATACTCAATCTCCCGCGGCATTTTCAACAGGCAAACTACCGGGTCTGGAAAATACCTCTCCCCCAGCCTGACATCGTCGATCGTCGCGGATAAGGCGCAGTAGCGGAGCCCGGACCTTACCCTGCGCAGGCGGTTCAGCAGCACTCTGAGCTGGTCCCCGCGCGGCGTGTTGTCCAGAAGATGGATCTCATCGAGGATAACGTATTTTAGCGCCTTGAATATCTCCGGATGGCGGCTCATCATTGAATCGAATGATTCGGGTGTAGTCAGTAATATTACCGGCAGGTCTGATGGATCGATACGCGGTCGGTCGCCGGTTTTCCGGCTGATGCTCTTGCCCAAATAAGAGACCGGATCTTCAAGCCGGCGGAACAGATCATTGACCAGCGCGCGTGTGGGCGATATGTATAGCACCTGGAGCGAAGGGTCCTTATCAGTGACGGTTTCCGCGATGATATTTTCCAGTACCGGCGCGATCACGGCTTCGGTCTTGCCGGTCGCCGCCGGTGAAATGACGACCGCGTTCTCGCCGGCCAGAATGCGCGGGATCGCCATTTCCTGGACCGCGGTGAAACTGCCGAACCGGCTGAAAAAAGGTGTCCAGGTCCTTTTAAGCGCGTTTTTTAATTCTTCCGGTGTCATCTTCTGCACTCTCCGCGCATTTTTTTCTCTGCGTCCTCTGCGGTGTTATTATTCTGCGTTCTTTGCGTTCTTTTATTTCTGCGGCTTCTGCGTATCTTTATTAAACCTCACCCAGTCGAACGCCTCGACCGAGAATTTTATGAACTCGCGCAGTTCTTCCTTGTTGATCTTCAGGGCCGAATTCAGAATCGAATCGCTGGTCGGCGGATCGATCTTGAAAGCCCGGTAGGCGCACTGGTAAACCTTGAGCAGGTTATCGAATAATAATTCGCATTCAAGCCGGCTGAACTTTCTAAGCTGAATGATGTTTCCGGGACCAGCCCCTTGGGCAAGCCGGTTGGGTTCCTGGGGCGTGGTCGCGAGTACCAGGAACAAGTGCGCGTCTTTGTACAGGTACGGGGTCGGCCTGACCTGGTTATGGATCAGATTGCCGTTCACCTTTTTTAGCTGGGCATCGTTGCGCGCGACGCCGATCAATCCCTGCAGAAAATTCATGCCGCGTTCCTTCAAATAATATTCCCAGACATGGTTTATTTCTTCCGCTTCATCAATGATTATGACCAGCCCGCCCAGACCCGCCGCATGGATCGCGTAGCTCAAGCCACTGAGGATATAGCAGTAGAAATCGGCTGCGGTCGAAAAATCATACAAAGCCGGAATGACCTGGCCACCCCGAACCCGGAACGGCGCCGAGCGGTCGGTTGCGTAGTTCTTGGTCGATTCGCCTTCGATCCACTGCCAGAAAACCTCGTTCTTGACTCCGGCATCGTCCCCTTCCATGTCCCTGACCCGCTTCAACACCGGCGTCAGGAAACAGTGATCATTGATCTCGACCGACGCCAGTTCGGCAAGCAGGTCGCGGAATCCGCGTTCATAGCCATCCTTGATATATCTGAGATTGTAGACCAACTCATGATAGACCTTTTTAGGCCGGTATGGAGGGGTCTCCTGGACGTGCAGTTCGCAGATCGTCGTGACGAGCCCCTGCCTGAGCGCCTGGTGCCGGATAAATTCAAGGAGGTGCGATTTTCCGGCGCCGTAGACCCCTTCGATCATGCACAGATCTCCCTGTCCCTGCTTGAGGTCGTCCAGGTGTCTTTGAAGGGTCCGCAATTCTATGTCCCGGCCGAACGTGAAATATTCGATATCCTGGTGGGGAACCACGCCCATGCGAAAGGCCTCGAGGATCCGCTTCGATGATATCTCGTCAAGCTGGATGTCCTTGTTTGTAATCGAGAGCGGCTTGAGCCATTTCGTGGGCAGCCACAGGCACAGACCGCTCCGAAATTTCACGCGGGACTGGACGCCGTCCCACCGCGTCTCCAAGACCAGTCCTTCGCCGAATATGTTGTGGGCTACGACGTGGCGGCTAGAATTCTTCTCGCTCAACTTCTTCCTTTTCTTTGTCAGTCAACATTTTAGTCGTGCTGCGCATCATGACGCGGCTGGCGTTCTTGTCGATCTCGGCATTCGTCTCCCGGATCTTCAAGAACGCGTCGATGATGGTAACCACGAAGATCCGGCGGTAACTGATGTCCAGGACCTGCAGTTCGAGTGCCGCCTGGACCATGTTGTGAACGGAATTGGACAGCACGGTTTCATCGAAAGTATATGCATAGGCTTTTTCGAAGATCGTCTTGAGTTTCATGCTCAAATTCCTCAGGAACGCTTCGGCGGGCATGCCGATCTCTTCCAGGTTCACCTTCACGCCCATGGGGTTGACCTTGGTAAAGCTGCTGCGCAGGCGCTGTTTCAATGCTTCGTAAACCCCGCCGCTTCCTTCCAGGAGAAGGTTCTCGTCCGGGACCGCGTAGAAGAACATGGCGCCGGGCAGGCGCGAATTGCCGCACTCATCGACGATCTGCCGCAGGTTATCCAGAGCGCGCCGCTTGTCCTTTGCCGACGAGATGCTCATGCCCCGTTCTGCCTCGTCGAACAGGAAGATCAAACCGCTGAACCCGAGCACGTTCACGAGCTGGATCAGGCTCCTGAGCATGCGGAACGCGCTCGTGCGGTCGATGCGCTCCGAGATCCGGTGCTGAAGCTTTAGTTCGCGCGGGATATCTTCGCCCTTGAGCCACTGTACAAGCGCGCTGAATCCTTCCTCGTCATCGCTGTCGAGATTGAGCAGCGCGGCTTTGACCGCGTTGGTGAAGCTCGTGCTCTCCAGATTTTTAACGAACGACAGAAACTTCCGGTCGTCCCGAACGCGCTGGTGCCACTTTCTCAGCAGCACCTCGATGCCGGTCTCCCAGGGTTTAAGCAATTCCTCGGTCTTCAGGGGAAGCGTGATGTTCGCCACGATCTTTTTGTATACCAGTTCCAGACGGTCGAACGGGCACTCGGTCGCGCTCAGGCTGACATAGCTGGTCACGTAATTGTGCTTCCAGGCGAGGTCGCGCATTAAATAAAGGAAATGCGTCTTCCCCCCGCCGTAATTGCCAGTAATGAGTTTGAACGAAGACAGGTTGCACTTCAGGATCCCGTCTAAGTATTCCGTTTCCATGGCCTTGAGATACTGCTCGAGGCCGACGCTGAAGTGCTGGATGCCGAATTCGGGCGGCGTGCCAAAGCTTCCGAGCTTATGGATAATGGCTTTTGCGAGAATGGGATCTAACTGGTCCATTCAATCACCTCAATGTCGTCATTGCGAGCACTCTTTGTGCGCAACCTTACACCCCCTCGTTTTTCCTCCCCCCTCGAGGGGGAGGGTAAGGTGGGGGGGGAATATCTGGAGTCCCGAGGAACGAGGGGAAGCAATCTCATCTGGTGTCTTTTCCTTCCATAGATTGCTTCGTCTCCCTCGATAATCTCGGGATTCCTCGCAATGACAAGAAAATGAACGTTCATAAGAAAGAAATATACGAATAGTACGTACCGTCTCCCTCGTCATTGTCCGGCACCCAGAGTGCGCTTTTTCTTTCTGTGGTCGCGTCAAAGGTCGCGACGTAAAAACGGATACCTTTGTCGGCAATGCCTGATTTTCTTAAAAGATAGAACATGTAACTCAGCGTATTCCGCGGGTACTCGCGGAAGTGCTCCTTGCGCGGGTCTTCGAAGAATTTTTCCGGCTGTTGTAAAAGCACGTACCCGTGCAGGACATCCACGATCAGCATTTTGTCGCCCATGTTCTTACCGGCATACGCTAATCTCTTTTTATAAGCCGTTAAAAGGCCGTTATAAAACTCCTGCCCATCGAATTTTTTAGGAATCAAGGTATTGTGGTATTTCTTGACCGCCTCGTAGACTGACTGGGGTTGTAACGGAATCTTACCCTTGATCTTTTCCACCTCGGGTCCGAAAAACAGCTCGGCTTCGCCGAACTCAAAATTGATCACCAGCGTAAAGATCGCAATGCGCAATTTAGGATACTGGCCACGGACCGCAATGTTGTCTTTTTTGAACATCTCCTTTAATTTCTCACCGAATTCGAACTTGAAGTCGTCCTTATGCTTTTGTTGTTCCTTGTTTTCGTTTGAATACCAGGTTTTCAGGTCGGCTTTGAGCTGGCTATCCGGAATTTCGGCAAAAAGCTTCGATATTTCGGCGATTTTCTTCTCGCGCAGGTAGACATTGTCGACTGGCTTTTCCATCAGTTTGGAGTATGAATTGAGCAGTTTGGTCAGTTTGTTACAATCCCTGGATAATTTCTTTAATTCCTCCAAAATTTCTTTCATCCAGTATTATACTTTAAAAGTGATTCATAGTCAATTACTCATAAGATTACGGTGATAATAAAAAGATGCCGATGATACCCCCTCAGTCGATAGGTGACCGCACAACCTCTCCCCTCCCTAGATGGGAGGGGATAAAGGGGAGGGTGAAACAAAGATGTCATTCCCGTCCCATATCTATATACAGGACAGATTCCAACGGGAATCCAAGAAAATACTGGATACCCGCCTGCGCGGGTATGACACAACCCAAAGACTAAAAAGTGTACGTCAACGACAGTTTTCGGTTTTGGGTTTCAAAATCAAATACATCCTCATCGATCCCGATATCTATCTCCAGATTCAGCACCTTGATCCCTCCGCCAAATGTCCATCCAATACGTTGTCCTTCATAGTCATAGAAATAACCGGTGCGCAGGGAAAGCATTTTAAAATAATTAACTTCCAAACCTATCGCTTTCCAAGCTTCTTTGAATTCATATTTCAGGTTCTCTCCAAAACTGTTGTTAGAATTAGCAAACATCCCAACGAGAATCTTGGTCATTTCGGTTGATAAGGTTATTGATAAATATTCAGACTCATACAGCTTACCGGCTAAACCTAACCTGCTTAAAAGCGGCAACGGATCGCTCGAGCCGGATTCGGTATATGATATATCAGGACCAAGATTATGAAAAACTAACCCCATGGACAAATACGGTTTGATCTTATAAAGAATATTGAAATCAAACGCAAATGATGTACCTGTACCGCCTGATTCGATCCCGAGCTCCGGCATTTTAGCTATTACCCAATCTGCCATCAGGTGATCATAAATTAATTTGCATCCTAACCCCGTTGATATATTTTCTGAAAATTTCCGGGCATAATTCACCTTGAGTGTAATACGATAACTGAAATATCCATCATATTCAGGCATATACATAGATCGGTATCCTGTATCAAAATAGATAATATCAAAGCCAATTGCGGACTTTGTATCCAGACGCTTAACCCATGCGATATAAATATGTTTCATCCCATCATGCAAACCAGGCAAATAGCTTGAGTAATTAACAGTTCCTGACCATCTGTCAATGAACGCCAGGCCGGCCGCGTTGTAGTAGTTCGCCGAAGCGTCGTCCGCGATCGCGGTCCAAGCGTAAGCCATGCCCGTGGCTTTGGCTGAGGGCGGAATCAACATAAAGCAGGCGCCCGGTCTTTGCGCCGAGATCAGTAATACAAGAAACAGACTGGCCATTTGTACCTCCAACACAATCTTGCTATGTAATTATATGCATTGGATGATATCCTGTCAATAATTATCCACCACCCCCACCTTTATCCTCCATTCCACGGGGACACCAGTTATCCCTCACCCCTACCCTCTCCCTTTTTAAGGGAGAGGAATAAGGTGAGGGTTTAATTTTTAATGCTGCCATCAAGGAGGAGGGAGTAAATGTTGGGAAAATCTCCCTTGACTAATAATATTATTTATATATAATTATGGTTGCTGATTACAGGCTGAAATTACAGCCAAATTTGTGTAATTTGTTCATCGCTGTCCCGTAAATCGGGATAATCTATTTTTTCATCCCTGTAATCATTCTTTGCCAAAAGGAGGCAAATGCCAACGATCAATCAACTGATAAGGCTGGGCAGGAGACAACAGAAGAGCAAGAGCAAGGCTCCGGCACTGACTGGCAATCCACAGCGCCGCGGCGTATGCACGCGGGTTTACACGACCACTCCGAAGAAGCCCAACTCAGCCTTGCGCAAGGTTTGCAAAGTAAGGATGACCAACCACTACGAAGTGACCGCCTACATACCCGGTGAGGGTCACAATCTGCAGGAGCACTCGATCGTGCTCGTGCGTGGCGGCAGGGTAAAGGATCTACCAGGCGTCCGGTATCATATCGTTCGCGGAAAATACGATGCGGCTGGTGTCGAAGGCAGGAAAAAGAGCCGTTCTCTCTACGGCGTAAAGCGGCCCAAAGAAACCCCGGCCGCCGCCGCTGCCACCTAACCGAACTAACCTAAGGAGGTTCAATGGGACGTCGAAGACGGGCACAGATAAGAAGGATCCAACCCGATCCGAAATTCAACAGTATCCTGGTCAGTAAGTTCATTAATAACCTGCAATGGGGCGGCAAGCGGGGGACTGCGCAGAAGATCCTTTTTAACACACTGGTGCAGATCGAAAAGATCACCAAAGAAGACGGCCTCGCGGTTTTCGAGCGCGCGCTCAGCAACGTGAAACCGCTGCTCGAGGTCAGACCGAGAAGGGTCGGCGGAGCGACATACCAGATCCCCATGGAAGTCAGGCCGAACCGAAAGGAAAGCCTGGCCATAAAATGGATAATCCGGGCTGCCCGGGAACGCGCCGAGCATCGCATGCAGGACCGACTGGCGCAGGAGATCATCGCGGCCAGCAAGAACGAAGGAACGGCCATGAAGAAACGGGAAGAAGTCCATAAGATGGCCGAAGCCAACAAAGCTTTCGCCCATTTCCGCTGGTAATACCGCGGCTCAAACTAAAGTCAAAAAAACAGATCAAAAATGGACATAAAACTGCAGAAAAGACTCAAACGACCGGCCGAAATAGTCATCAAGGAGTGTCTATCAGTAAAAAAAGGTGAGCGATTTGTCATTATCATCGATGAACCGTGCCGCGAGATCGGCTACGCGCTTTTCAATGCGGCCAAGGCGGTCACTGACCCCATCATGGTGGAGATGTTACCTCGCGAGATCCACGGCGAAGAACCGCCTTCATTGATCGCCGAGCTCATGCGAAACTGCGACGTATTCGTGGCGCCGACCAGCCATTCGCTGACGCACACGCAGGCCCGGATCCAGGCCTGCGCTCATGGCGCACGCGGCGCGACCATGCCCGGGATCACGCCGGACCTGATGATCCGGGCATTGGATGCCGATTACAGGCGCATCAGCGCCCTGGCTAACAAGGCAAGCCAGGCGCTCACCCAGGCCCGGCACGTTCTGATCAAGACAAAACTCGGCACACACCTGGAATTGAGCGTCGAGAACCGGACCGGCGATCCGGACACCGGGATCATTAATAAACCTAAAGCGTTCTCCAACCTGCCGGCAGGTGAAGCCTACGCGGCACCGGTCGAGGGTAAGTCGAACGGAACTGTCGTGATCGACGGTTCGTTCGCGCCCCTGGGATTTTTAAAAAAACCGGTCCGCCTGAAGATCAAGCACGGTGAGATAAAGGATGTCAGCGGCAATTGGGAGATCGCGGCCATCTTCAAGAAATACGGCAAGAAAGAACGAATCCTGTGCGAACTGGGCATCGGTACGAATTACAAAGCCGCAATCACGGGCAACGTGCTCGAAGACGAAAAAGTGCTCGGCACGATCCATGTCGCCTTTGGCAACAACCTGGGTTTCGGCGGAAAGAACAAAGCGTGTATACACCTCGACGGCATCGTGAGGAAACCTTACGTCTGGCTCGACGGCAAACCATTTATTGAAAATGGCAGACTGCTGCTTTAAGACCGTTGAGTAACTTCCTCCTTGTCCTCGTAATCTTATCAGCCCCCATAAAAAAAGTCGAATTTACTGGGAACGCTTCGATCCCCAGCCGGGTGTTGTATAACGCCATAATTTCAAAAACAAAAGAAACCTTTGACGAGATCAATCTAACCTTTGATGCGAACCGCATCGGCCGCGTTTATTACAACCACGGTTTCTTCGACACCAGGGTTATGACCGGCACCCAGATCGATTCCAATGGCGTCAACATCACCTTTGCTGTCCAGGAGGGAAGGCGGCCGCGCATCCAGCGGATTGTCTTTGAAGGCGATACGTACAAGGCATATAAACGACTCCTTAAGATCAAGCCGCGGGATTTCTTTATTCAACTGAAGATCAAGGATTCTGAGACCGGGATCCGCGACTATCTCCTGGATAAGGGCTACGCGTTGGCCAAGGTCTCCACCTCGGTCCTGGCTGATTCCGGAGCGCTTGTTTTCAGCATTAACAAAGGGTCGATATATTATATAAAGGATATCACGATCCGGGGCCTTAAAGTCTGCAACCCCGACGTGGTCCGGCGCGAGATCACGCTCAAGAAGGGCGACCCCTACAGCAAGTCGAAGATACGCACCAGTCAACGCCGGATCTACAGTCTCTCATTTTTCGGCACGGTCGATGTCGAGATGCTGACCATATCGCCGGACAGCATTGAATTGATCTTCAATATCCGCGAGCTCAAATCACGGATCCTCAATTTTGGTTTCGGCGTTACGATCCCGCCAAGTTTCCTGGTCTCCTTCGGTATCGAGGAACTCAACCTATTCAATATCGGCCACCGGTTCTTGATCCGGCCGTCATTCCGTATAAAGACCGAACGGGCATGGGAGGCTAAGCTGGAAGGCCGCTACATAGTTCCCAACATCACACCGGCCAGGCTGACGCTCACGTTGCTGCCGTTCTACTGGCGCGAGGACACCAAGGCATACGTGCGCAAGACGACCGGCGGTGAGATCCGGCTTTCAAAGATATACACCGATCACATCCAGGTCACCTTTGCCAATAAATACAAGTATGTCGATTATATGGCCCGCACCACCGATGTCGACACGGCAAAGGGCATTACCAACAGCATCAAGCTTGAACTGATGGCGGATTACCGCGATGAATTTTTCAACCCGAAACGCGGACTGTACTGCACGCCGTTCATCGAATACGCAGGTGGCATACTGGGTGGGCGCAACGATTACATCCGGCCGGAAATGGAGTTGCGTCTTTTCAAATCAATATATTTCACCACGATCGCCCAGCGGCTGAGGGTCGGAATGATGATCTCCACCGGCAATCTGGCGACCGATGAGAAATATTCGATCGGCGGCCAGTATTCAGTGCGGGGTTATGATGAAAAATCGATCGGGCCGGACAGCCTGGCCATCGACAGCACCCACTACGGCAACGTGATCATCAATTATAACCTGGAATACCGGATCCACCTGCCTCTTAGCACCGGAGTACTTGGTTTTCTGGATATTGGATATGTTGACAACACTTTCAACGTGCAGAACAGCGATTACCTGAAATTCAGTGCCGGCTTCGGCCTTCGGTACTATTCGCCGATCGGTCCGGTGCGCGCGGACCTGGGTTTTCCGCTAAATGCGGTCAACGGTGAACGTCGGCCCCAGATCTATGTCGGTATCTATCACATTTTCTAAATCGCACGACCATGGTACAAGATATCAATAAAGGGCTCGTTACCACCGCTCCAGCCGGCAAAGAAAAGGGGAAATTCCCTTTGAAACGAGTGATCGTGTGGAGCATTATCGCCGCGGTAATCATCGCCATGGGCATCGTCGTCAAGGCCATAAATTTCGGCAAACTGACGGTCGACATTATCGAGCGTAACGCCCATATTACGATAACCTACAAGGAAATGCAGGGCAATATTCTCAGCGGTTTTCGGATCGACGGCTATAACGTGAAGATCTCGGAATCGGACAGCGCTTATGGGAACTATGCCGAGATAAATTACCGCTTGTCTTTTCGGCGGCTGGGTCTGCCGACATTTTTTGAGATCAACCTGCTCGAACCGACCGTTCACATCACCCAGAAGAAACAGAGTACAAGCGCCGGCGGCGGGTTCCGTTTCCCTAACCTGTACCTCGGCTTGCGCATAAATGTCAAGAATGGCACGGTCATATATGATAACGTTTCGCCTTATGTCACGGAAAGGATCTCCGGACTGATCTTCATCGATTTTGTGGGAACAAAGATCTACGTAAGCACGATGAACCTCAGCTTTACCAGCCGGAATTATCCGATCTCCGTCACGTCTCTTAATGCGGCAGCGACGATCAGTTCCAGGAATATTGCGATCCGCTCGCTGAAATTGAAAGGCAAGGGTTTGCTCATCGACGGTCAGGCCGATCTGGACATGGTCAACCGGCGGTTCAATGGGATTATAAAGAAAATGGAGATCGATCTCGAAAAGTTAGATCTCTACAAGGGCACGGTCAACTGCCAGGGCGCTATCGCCTACGCCGACGGCCGGTTCCAGCCGGAACTCCGCGGAGACTGTGCCGGATTTTATCCAGCGGACCGATTCAAGTTCGAGACCACTTACCTGGGCGATACGATAATAATCAATGCCTTTGACGGCGAAATGCTCCAGGGCAGCTTCTTCGCTCAGATCCGGTTCCTCGATCTCAAACACTGGGATATGGAAACGAATTTCCGCAACCTCAATGCCGCGCTATTGTTGAACCGCCGCGAACCGCTCTTGATCAACGGTTTTGCCGGATACCAGGACAACAAGTTTAACGGCTTCATCAACTCCACCAGCGACAGCGGCATTGCCGTGGACTCGCTCTTTTTGTTCGGCTACCGTTCCGGGACCGCGGTCTACCTTGATTCGTTGTATGTCCGGGAAGGAAAGGAGCGGCTCCGCTTAAGCGGGCTTGTCTGGCCGCAGTGCAGCCTGCTTGTGAAACTTGATGATTTCGCGGTCGACCGCTGGAACCGCTTTCTCGCCATGAAGGGCTCGCTGTCAGGCCAGGCCGTTGTTTGGGGCGACTGGAAAAAAGTAAGGCATATGACCTTTAGCGCGGATATTGCCGGACGGCAGTTCTCCCTGTTCGATATCGCATGCAACGATCTCGCCTTCAAGGCGACGCGGTTCACGTATGGCGACACGATCCCGCTGCTGGAACTCCGGGCCACGGCAATTTCGTACAAAAACATGGCACTGGATACGCTCGGGTTCAGGGTCGAGCACAATCGGTTTTCGATCCTTGGCCGGAAAGCCAGCGACAGCCTGATCATAGCCGGTGAACTCGGAAATGATCTTCAAGGCACGGTCACGCAGCTCGACCTGTGGTATCGCGGCTTGTCCATGGCCAGCATTGAACCGATCATGTTTGACGGACTGAAAAAGAAGATCGGCGCTTTCAATTTCGCGATATGCGGCGGAACATTCTCCGGCTCCATTGCGCCGACCGAACTCCGCCTTTCCGGCATCGATCTCGCCCAAGTGGGCCGGGCTCTGAACCTGAAAGTACTGATCGCCGGCAAACTGAACGCTTCATTGCACAAGGATACGGTCCTGCTCGATGCCCGCGCCATCGATTTTCTGGGCCTGGCGAACGGATCGATCGCCCTGAAAGGCGCGTTTAAGAGCAATGGCATCGCAGTAGAATCGCTAACTGTTGTCGACGACAACGGCCAGCGGGTGAGCGGACGCGGGCTGGTTTCGAACGCGGCATCCGATTTCAGCGTGCAATGCGAGAATTTAAGAACTTGGGTATTCCCCTTCCTGAAAAATATGCTGCAGAACCCGGATGGAGTGCTCAACGGCTCGGTGCGGTTCACCGGCACCTTCGATGACTTCGCGCTTACCGGCAACGGCACGATCACGGACGGCCGGTTCGGTATCAAGATCATCGGCGATGAATTCGACTCGGTGCAGGCAAAGATCAGGTTCGATGGCCGGATGATATATTTTGAGTCCATGCAGGGCATTGTCTATGCAAGCTCGGACACGAGACGCATTTACAGTGCGCCGGTCACCGGCAGCGGGTTCGTGAAGCTGGAACCGCGGTTCAGGGTCAGAAATTTGAATTTCGACTTCAGTTTTCGCAACGCGCCCGGTCACTACGTGCCTTATGCTTACGGTAAAGGCACGGGCAATTTTTCCATCGGCATTAAGGATCTAATTCCCTATTATAACGGTAACATCAATGTCAGCGAGGGGGTCGTCCCCGTGGAATTCGGCATGCAGATCGTGGAGGACGTGGGAAAGAAACCCGACAACTACCGCATGAACATCAAGATCAGCGGCGACCGCAATATCTGGCTCCGCAACCGCGATGCGGACATCGAATTCGGCGGCGAGATCTACATCATCAAGGAGCACGGACCGCTATACATCACCGGTTCTCTCGAGACAAAACGCGGAACGTATTACTGGCTCAACCACGCCCTCACGATCACCGAAGGCAACGTGATCTTCGTTCCCGAGGCCGAAATGATCGACCCGGAACTCGATATCTGGGCGGAAATGAACACCCACGAACGCTCCCAGGAGTCAAATGCAGAGATCAAGATAAAACTCCATTTCTTCGGACCGATCTCTTCGCCGATCTTCGAATTTTTCACCGAACCCGAGGGTATTTTCACCGAGCAGGATATCGTCACTTACCTTAACCTGAACATCACGTGGCGCGAGCTCGAATCGATGCAGCAGGGTTCGTACATGAGCGATGTGCTGCCGAGAAGCCTGCTCGCCTGGCTGGAAAGCGATGTTTCCCGCCGGATCCGCGCCTATACCGGGCTTGACTATTTCCGCATCGACGCGCCGCTCTTCCAGACGGATGAAAAAACCAAGCTCACGGTCGGCAAGTACATCTCCAGGAACCTGTTCATCACCTACACCTACGACATCACCGATTTCGACAATGAATTCAACGTCGAGTATTTTATCGACGACCGCAACGAGATACTGATCCGCAGGGACGATACCGGTGAATACGGCATGGAATATCAGTACCGGATAAGGTTTTAAGAAAAATGAGTGCACGGCACGGCCATCAAGGCAAGCTGCGCAGAGCAACGCTGCTGTTGGAAGACGGTTCGGCTTTTGAAGGCTATTCGTTCGGCGCCAGCAGATCCGTGGCCGGCGAGGTCGTGTTCAACACGGGTATGGTCGGCTATCCCGAGAGCCTCACCGATCCTTCCTACCGCGGTCAGATCCTTGTCCTGACCTATCCCCTCATCGGCAACTACGGCGTTCCCGGCAGAACGATGGATGAAAACAGGATCCTTGAGTTTTTCGAATCCTCGAAAGTCCAGGTCGAAGCGTTGGTGATAACCAACCAGCCCGATGTGTATTCGCACTGGAATGCGCGCATGTCATTGCCGGAGTGGCTGGAACACGAATCCATACCCGGTATCTGGGGCGTCGATACGCGCATGATCACCAAAAAGCTGCGCGAGCAGGGAACCATGCTGGGTAAGATCGTTTCCGCCAGGCCCACCGTCCCGTATACCGACCCCAATAAGCGCAACCTGGTCGCGGAGGTCAGCATCAAGGAACCAGTTCTCTACCGCCAGGGCAAGAAACGCGTTATTATCATAGACTGCGGTGTTAAAAACAACATCATCAAATCCTTCCTGCGCAGGAATATCACGGTCGTGCGCGTACCGTGGAACTACAATATCATGAGAGAAAATTGTCACGGCATTGTCATTTCCAACGGCCCCGGCGACCCGACGCGCTGTCACGAAACGATCGAACACGTGCGCCAGGCGATCGAAAAGAACATCCCGATAATGGGGATCTGCCTGGGCAGCCAGATCCTGGGACTTGCCAGCGGCGCCCGGACCTATAAACTAAAATACGGTCACCGCAGCCAGAATCAACCCTGCATTGAGGTGGGTTCGAAGCGGTGTTACATAACGTCTCAGAACCATGGCTACGCGATCGACGATACCACTCTGTCAGAGGACTGGCGGACATGGTTCTATAACAATAACGACCGCACGAACGAGGGGATCATCCATATCTCCAAACCGTTCTTCGGCGCCCAGTTCCATCCTGAAGCGTTTCCGGGTCCGGATGATACTGAATTTTTGTTTGATATGTTCCTGCGCGCGATGGATTGAGACCTGAGCATGCACGTAATGAGCAGATCGGATACGAAGAAGGTCCTGATCCTGGGGTCAGGCGCCATACGAATCGGCCAGGCCGGCGAATTTGACTACTCGGGCAGCCAGGCGATAAAAGCGCTCCAGGAAGAAGGCATCAAGACCGTCCTGATCAATCCGAACATTGCCACGATACAGACATCGGATTATCTTGCCGATAAGGTTTATTTCTTGCCGCTGGACACTTACTTTGTCACCAAGGTTATAGAAAAAGAACAGCCCGACAGCATCATGCTCAGCTTTGGAGGCCAAACCGCGTTGAACGTTGGCATCGCCCTGCATGATTCCGGCGTGCTTCAAAAACACAAGATCAAGGTGCTCGGCACACCGGTCGATGCGATCCGCAATACCGAGGACCGGGATCTCTTCGTTAAAAAACTAAAAGAAATCGACCTGCAGACACCAGCCAGCAGCGCCGTATCGAGCACTGCTGAAGCCGTTTCGTGCGCCCGCCGCTTGGGATACCCGGTCATGTGCCGGTCCGCCTATGCCCTGGGCGGACTGGGTTCAGGCGTCGCGTACGAACAGAAACAATTGAAGTCCCTTGTCAAGCGGGCTTTCGCGCACACCAACCAGGTCTTGATCGAGGAGTATTTTGGCGGATGGAAGGAACTTGAATACGAAGTGGTGCGCGACTGCCACGACAACTGCATCGTCGTCTGTTCCATGGAAAACATCGACCCAATGGGGATCCACACCGGCGAATCGATCGTCGTGTCGCCCGTTCAGACTCTCACCGCCTCGGAGAATTTCAAACTACGCGCGCTGGCGATCAAGGTCATCCGTCATCTGGGTATCGTGGGCGAATGCAATATTCAGTTCGCCCTGGACCCGGGTTCCGAGGATTATCGCATCATTGAAGTTAACGCGCGGCTAAGCCGCAGTTCAGCCCTGGCATCAAAGGCAACAGGGTATCCCCTGGCGTTCATCGCCTCGAAACTGGCCTTAGGGTACAGCCTGACCGAACTGGAGAACAACATAACCAAAGCGACAGCGGCATGCTTTGAACCGGCGCTCGACTACATTGTCGTGAAATACCCGCGCTGGGACCTGCAAAAATTCAAACGCGTTACGCGCCAGATCGGTTCGGAGATGAAATCAGTCGGCGAAGTCATGGCGATCGGCCGGGGGTTCGAAGAAACTCTGCAGAAAGCGATCCGCATGCTTGACATCGGGCTGAAAGGCCTGGTCTGCAACGACCTCAAGTTCCCTGGCCTGACCGCGGAGCTTCGCGCGCCGACCGACAAGAGAATGTTCGCGATCGTCGAAGCCATCAGAAGGGGTTTTAGCATCGACCGCATCTACAAATTGACCGGCGTCGATCCCTTCTTTCTGCAAAAGATCCGCGCGGTCGTTACGCTCGCGTCAAGGTTGCAGAAATTTTCAACCGCCACGATCCCGCGCGAGGTTTTGAACGAAGCCAAGCAAAAGGGTTTTTCCGACGAACAGATCGCCGAGCTGCTCAATAGCGATGAGCTTACGATCCGTAAGAAGCGTAAACAGTGGGGGATCATTCCCCGCGTGAAGCAGATCGATACGCTGGCAGCCGAGTACCCGGCCCGGACCAATTACTTGTACCTGACTTATCATGGCAGCGAGGACGATATATCCTTTGATGACAAAAAACAGATCGCTGTCCTGGGCGGCGGGGCATACCGCATTGGCTCGTCGGTAGAATTCGACTGGTGCTGCGTGAACTCGGTATTGACCCTCAAGAACCTTCATTACCGGACGATCATGGTGAACTGCAATCCGGAGACGGTCAGCACTGACTACGATATCTGCGACAAGCTGTACTTCGAGGAACTGAGCTTCGAGCGGGTACTTGATATCTATGAAAAGGAAAGACCGCTCGGTGTCATTATTTCCATGGGCGGGCAGATCCCGAACAACCTCGCGCTCCCGCTGACGCGGCAGGGTGTGGCGATCCTGGGCACGAGCCCGCGTGATATCGACCGCGCCGAGGACCGGCATAAGTTCTCCAAACTTTTGGATGAACTAAAAGTAGCGCAACCGGCCTGGCGGGAATTGAGCAGCATCCGTGACGCGCAGCGGTTCGCCGACCGTGTCGGCTATCCGGTCCTGGTCAGGCCCAGCTATGTACTGAGCGGCGCGGCCATGAGCATCGCCCTATCGAGCGCAGAGCTCAGGGAGTATCTCAAAAAGGCGTCGCTGGTTACCAAAGACCACCCCGTGGTCATAAGCAAGTTCATAACGGCGGCCAAGGAGATCGAGATCGACGCCATTGCCCGGAAGGGCGAGGTATACTGCTACGCCATATCCGAACATGTGGAGAACGCCGGCGTGCATTCGGGCGACGCGACCATGGTACTGCCGCCGCAGCGTACGTACCTGGAAACGATGCGGCGCATAAAAATGGTCACGCGAAACATCGCCCGCGCGCTGAGCATCACGGGGCCGTTCAACATCCAGTTCATCGCCAAGGACAACGACATCCAGGTGATCGAGTGCAACCTGCGCGCATCCCGGAGCTTTCCCTTCGTTTCCAAGGTCTTCAAGATAAATTTCATCGACCTTGCCACGAGGGTCATGCTGGGTCATGACGTGCCGCGCATCGAGCGTTCCTCGTTTGACTTAGATTACATCGGCGTTAAAGCCTCGCAGTTCTCCTTCACGCGGTTGAAGGGTTCGGACCCGGTGCTCGGCGTGGAAATGGTCTCGACCGGCGAGGTTGCCTGCATCGGCGATGATTTCAACGAAGCATTCCTGAAGAGCCTTATCGCCATCGGGTTCAGGCTGCCCCAGAGATCCATCCTCTTATCCACGGGCGCGATCGAAAGCAAGGCTGAGTTCCTGGAATATACCAGGCTTTTGAGCAATATGGGGTTCAAGCTTTACGCAACCAGGGGCACAGCCGATTTTTTGAAAAGTAAAGGCCTGCAGACCATCAGGCTGCACTGGCCCCTGGAGCGTGCCGAGCCCAATACCATGACCTATATCGCGGAGCAAAAGATCGACCTTGTCATTAACATCCCAAAGAACATCGAAAAACAGGAACTGGAAAACGATTACCTGATCCGAAGACAGGCGGTCGACGCGGATGTTCCGCTGATCACCAACCTCCAGCTCGCCAAGAGGTTCGTGGAAGCCATCAGCCGGGTGCCGTTGAGCGAGCTCAAGATCAAAAGCTGGGACGAATACCAGTGATGGCAATCCGCGCGATCCCCAATATCATGCCCTTGACATGATGGTCAGCGTGAATATAATTTATCTATAAAGTATTATGTTTCTCGCATTGTTTGCATTCCACGATCATAAATATTTAAGGGGGTAATTTTGAGAAAATTTTTGACGCTTGTCTTGCTGGGTATTTTATGCTTTGGGGAAAGGGTCGTGCTCACAAGAAATGATCATACGGGTCAACCCGTACCCGAACCGCCCATCCCGAATCTCCAGCTCAAGATCGAAACCCTGGGAGGTACCCAGACCGGTGCTCCCGGGAAATTCAGGAACTTTGACCTGTTCAGGCAGTTCGCCATGAAACCGCCGCTCAAGGGCCGGCAGAACCTTAAAATCCTGGTGCTCAAGGTCGAGTTCGTCGAGGACGATGATTCGTCGACCACCGGCAACGGCAAAATGGACCTGGTCGGGTTCGGCACGCCTGACGACGGCTTGTTCTATGATCCGCCGCACACCAAAAGCTATTTCCAGCACCAGCTGCAGTTCATCAGTAACTATTACAAGGTCAATTCATTCGGGGATTGCGTCGTGGAATACGACGTGAAACCGGACGGTCCGATCAACAATTATCAGCTGCCCCACAAAATGAAATATTACAGCGGGTTCGAACGCCTTGAGTACGTCGGCGACTTAATCTTCGCGGTCTACAATTCCTACGCCATGGAAATGGGGATGGTGCGCATCGCCGCCGATGCCATTGCCGCCGCAGACCAGGACGGATCCATTGATTTCTCCCAGTACGACGATATCATAGTTTTCCACGCCGGCACGCTCTGGCAGATAAGCGCGAACTTTGCCCGGTTCCACGACATCCCTTCGGCGACCATACCGCCGGCGGCTTTTGAATTCTACCTGGGTAAACCTTTCTTTGTCGTGGACGGTGGCGCGGACACGGTCGAATGCGAAGTCAGCCTTCTATCGGAGATGGCGCGCGTCGAAGACTATATGAATGGTTCGCTCGGCACGGCCACCCACGAATTCGGCCATATTCTTGGACTGCCGGATCTATACGATGTTTACTACAATTCAAGCGGCGTGGGCGCGTGGGATCTAATGTGCTTCGGCGGCTGGGCCGGCAATCCCAGCGTGGGCGCGCCCAGCGGTTCCCTGCCCGTTAACCTGAGCGCCTGGCCGCGGTATTTCATGGGCTGGGTCAACCCGCCGTCATATAACACGCCGGAATCATTACTTACGCTGCGGGCGTCCGAGATCGACACGACCCAGTACGGCGTGGTCGGCCAGACCATGATCAAGATCCCGATCTCAGCGACCGAATATTACCTCATGGAGAACCGCCAGCAGGACATCAAACAGAAGGACACGATCGTGGTCGATGTTGAAGGCGGAGTGCCGGTCTATATTGACTATGGCGAATTCGATTTCTTCCTACCCGGCAGCGGTATCCTGGTCTGGCATATCGACGAAAACATCATCGCTGCCAACTACCCATACAACATGCTTCAGATCAACCCCCATCATAAGGGTGTTGACCTAGAGGAAGCCGACGGCACCCAGCATTTTGACGCCTACTACAATTACGATTCGCTTGAGCAGTACGGCTCTGGTTATGACGCATTTTTTATCGACGATTCGGGGAAGGCGAACCACCATTTCGGGCCTTTTACCAACCCCAATTCGGACTCTTATTACGGCAAGTCCCTGACCGATGTTTTCATCAACTCGCGGCGCGACACGCTGATGAACTTTTCATTGGACTATGACATCTACCAGCCGGGGTTCCCGGTCACGGTGCGCCGGCACCATCAGATCCTGGCAACAACCTATGGTGATCTTGACCATGACGACAGCCTGGAGATCGTCGTCATCACCAGGAGCGGTTATATCCATACATACCGAAGTACAGGTGTTCCCATGGATACTGCGCGCTTCTTCGAACCGATAACGACCTTCCCGGCGATCGGCGATATCAACGGGGATTCTGCAGAGGATATCGTTTTCGGATCGAACCTCAAGCTCTTTGCTCTTGATGGCGCGACGCTCGACACATTGAACGGATTCCCATACCTGGCGCAGGATGGGATCGTGGGAGCTCCGTTATTATTTGACATTAATAACGATGGCGCGCTTGAGATCATCTTCGGCAGCATGGACCGCCGGCTTTACTGCCTGGATAAAAACGGCAGCGCAATCGCGCCTTTTCCGATCTTTTTGAATACCGCCATCCTTTCCACACCCTGCGTCTTTGACAAGGATGCAGGGACGATCGGCCTTTTGGGTTCGGACGGCCGGTTCTGGCTGGTCAACAAACAAGGCGTGGTCAAGGAATTCACAAATTCCCAGCACAACCTGATCAGCTATTCCTCGCCCGTGAGCGGCGATATGGACCGCGACGGCGAACCGGAAGCCGTGATCGTGAACGGCAACGGTACGATCTACATTTACGGCGCGGATAGCTTGGAAGAAAAATTCGAAATTTGGATCGACTCGACCATGTATTACACGCCCGGTCTGGCCGACCTCGACCACGATGGGTACCTTGAGATCATATCGCCCAACAGCACAAAGACCCTGTTCGTCTGTAACCGCAACGGCACGAGCGAGAACAATTATCCCCTGTATACTGAACAGAATATTCAGTACCCGCTGCTGATCGTGGATATCGATTCGACCGACAGCCGGGAAGAGATTTTTTATGGACTGGGGCCGGTTGATTCGATCGCCAGCGGCACGCTTGAGATCATCAATGATCTAAAGCAGAAATCGGCGTATTCACCACTCTTTGGCAACGGCGGCTTTTCCTCGCCCGGCGCGGTGTTTGACCTGGACGGTGACGGTACGCTGGAGATCGCCTGTGCTTCCGATTCCGGCGTGCTTTACGTTTGGGACTTCCCAGCCACCCGATCCTCATGGCGCGGGTACATGAATACCCCCAAGAACTGGGGCGCGTTTGACGGTCAGCTGGGAGCGATCCCGACCAGTCATGTACTGCTCGGGAACTTCTACATCTATCCGTCGCCGGTTACGCATCATGGCCGCGTCCGGTTCTATCTGTACCAGAACGCCGACGTGCAGATCGATATCCTTGATATATCGGGCCGCAAGATCGGTGGCGTCAAACCAGCGCGCGTCACGGCCAACGAATACAATGAAGTCGAGTTCGATTTCACCAATGAATCGAACGGCATCTACCTGGTCCGGGTCGAGGTCAATAGCGGCGGCAAGAAAGAAGTGAAGTTCAAGAAATTCGCGGTGCTTAAATGAATTGTTGCTTTAGAATCCGGCATCCGTGTTTAGGATTTTTTGTATTAGAATTTATTTAGGATTTCGATATTAGGATTTAGAGTTTATCACATTAAGGAGGCATGAAATGCTGCAGATATCACTCATCCTTTTCCAATCAATGAACCCGATCCTCGCCTCCGCGATCCTGCCGGGGTGGGGCGAATTATTGACCGGACGGCGCACCGAAGCCCGGGTCTTTTTCATCGTCGAGGGTTCGCTCTGGTCGTCGTACGTGGGTTTCAATTATTTCGGGCACAAGACCATGTTCTCCTCGCAGGCGTTCGCCGTAGGCCACGCCGGCGCCAACCCCCTGCAGCGCGATGAAGATTATTACAACATCATTGAAGACTTCGATTCGTCGGATGACTATAATCTCAAGGTGGAACGCGACGCCAGTTATTATTACCCGAATGACCCGGTAGGGCAGCAGGAATATATCGCGGAGAACGCTTATTCCGGCGATGATTCCTGGTCATGGGACACGCTCAGCAGCCGTATCAAGTACTGGGAACGCCGGAAGGCCGGCCGCGAGGACCTGCGCCGCGCCTCTTTCGTGAGCGGTTTTCTGATCATTGACCGCATTGTCTCAGTGATCAACGTGGCGGTCTTCACCAAAACCCCGAACATCAACCTTGATTCGGAACCAGGGAAGATAGGGATATATTACAAATTCTAAGCACGAAATCCTCAATACATGCCATTGTTAATCGTTGTACGTCATAGCAGCCCGTATCGTTAAACGGCATTGTTATACGGCAAAATAACCCATGCCGAAAAACGAAATACGATACGAGCAGCGATGCCGATTACCGTATAACGAGATGTAAATTTGTTTAGGATTTAGAGTTTAGGATTTCGGATTTTCCGATGGATCATACTACAACTAACAGGATCAAGCAAGCCGTTGAGATCCTGCGAACGTCCAATTCGCTCTTCGTCCTAACCGGTGCCGGCATCTCGGCGGAGAGCGGCATCCCGACGTTTCGGGGCAAGGATGGTTTGTGGAAAAACTATTCGGCGACCGACCTGGCAACGTCCGAAGCGTTCGGCCGCGACCCCGGCTTGGTCTGGAAATGGTATCACTGGCGTCAGTCCATAATCCTGGACGCGCGGCCCAATCCCGCTCATCTCGCCCTGGTCGAACTTGAAAAAAAATTCGGAGATTTCCTGCTGCTCACTCAAAACGTCGACAATCTTCACCGGCAAGCAGGTTCAATGAAGATCCTGGAGTTGCACGGCAATATATTCCGTGCCCGGTGTCTTGGCTGCGGGAAAACGACCGATCATTCGATCCGGAATGGGGTAGAAAAGCTCCCGACCTGCTTAAGCTGCGGTGGATCGCTCAGACCCGATATTGTGTGGTTTGGTGAGCCGATCCCTCAAGATATCTGGGAAGAATCGGTTTCGTTCCTGAACCGCTCGGCCGATGCGGCATTGATCATCGGTACATCCAGCGTTGTCTGGCCGGCCGCCTTCATACCTGAGATCGCCCGCCAGAACAAAGTGCGTACGATCGAGATCAACCTGGAACCAACGCCGGTCAGTGATTCGGTCAACGTCGCGCTTTATGGTAAAGCCGGCGAGATCCTGCCAAAAATAACAAAAGCTCTGTTATAGGTCCTATAAGTCTTATAAGTCCTGTAGGACCTATTCTTTTTCTTATTTCACCAAGAAGATCTCAACTCTCCGGCTCAATTCCCTCTTTTCCTTTATCTGTTTGGTCTTGGAGAACGCGAGGGTAGAGATCCTCTCCTTTTCTATGCCGTGAGCTTTCACTAAATAGTCCATGACACTGTTGGCGCGGGCGAGAGAGAGAGTCAGGTTATAGTCCATATTCCCGGACGGATCGGCGTGACCGCGCAGTTCGCATTTAACCTTGGGATGGATTTTCAAGAATTCGGCAATGGAATCGATCACCGGTTTCTGGTCATCCCTGATATTGGCGTCGTCAACATCGAAATGGACGATGGCTTCGGGCACGGCGCTGACGACCTCCACGGGCCTGAGCTGGATCGTGTCGAACCGATCCTGAGTGATCACGTACGGCTGGGTAAAGTAAACGTAGTTCTCTTTGCTGACCTTGACCGTGTACTCACCAGGGATCAGCAGTTCACTGAATGAACCGTCAAGGTTGGTCTGAGCCTGCGTCATCGTCTTGCCGTCAATGGTCAGGTTTGCCGCATCGACCGCTCCCCCGGTCTGTCCATCAACAACCAGCCCCTTGAAATAAACACTGGACCGGTCAAGGAAGAAATTTACGACCGACGCTTCGCCCGGGTCGACGACGACCACGCGGCTCTGCCCATTGTAATTCTCGGATTCCACTCTCAGCGTGTACACGCCTTTTGGTATGCCCATTAGTTTATACACGCCGTATTCGTCATCCGATGACGCGATCTCAGAGATCTCAATCAATTTAACATACGCTGGTAGGGGTTCGTTTGTGTTTTTGTCGCGTATCTCGCCGGCAATAACGCCGGTCGGCATTACCTCGCGTTCCTTGATCAGCGACGAGTTAAGGGATACCCCGACATTGGCGCCCAGCAAACGGTAGTCACTTGTCAGGCCAAGGTCGGCCGCGGCGGTCAGGCTTATTCGGTAGAAGGGGTGAAAACGCAAACCAGGCGTGAACCGCCAGTTCCAGTCGCGCTCGTGGTTCTTTGTCAATTCCATGAAATAGGTGAACCACTTTGAAGGCAGTTCCCAGGCAAACCCGAAGGTCAAGGGGAAGTGTTCGGACAATCCTTGCCGGCCAAGCGGCACACCAAGGTTCAGGTGCCACCGGATCGGCATGAGATAGAAATTGTCGCCCATATCATAAGTTGCCAATAACTTGGGATACAAGATCAGTCCGTCATTGGAATACGGGTCGCGGCCGATGGGGAGCGTAAGCGCCATGTCCGCGCCCAGGTATGAGTTGTTCATCTTTTTCAATACGGCCTTTGCCCCGAAATCGATATCGCCGAGGTCGCCGGTAAATTCCGATCCGGTCACAGGTACCTGCGCCTGACCTTCGCCGTGCGCTCGCCACAGCGTGTACACCTCAAGCCACCGTGTGGATGTATAGGCGATGCCGAGCCGTCCCGACGCATAATCAAACAGGGTATCGTCATAATCATAACGGTATCCTTCCGCATCCAGATTGATCACGAGTATTGACCTCGCGTCCAGCATCCATTCGATATCCGCGCTTTTGACGCGACAAATGCCCTTTCCTCCAAATGTGGAGGGGAACGATATGAGGACCATCAACAAACATACGCCCATTTATGACCTCCCTTTTATTTTTTTCATTATAGTTTAAGTGAACTATGCTTCCAGCACTTGTTTTAACAAAGCCTCAGTTTCCTTTGCGTCCTTTTCATCAATGGTGTTGATGGCGAATCCGGCATGGACCATGACATAATCACCCTTTTTCGCTTCTGGTACCAGGACCACGGATATGTCCCGCTGCACGCCCATGATCTCCACGACCGCCATCTCGCCGTTTATCTCTTCGATCCTTCCGATAAAAGCTAAACACATGATTTTAAATTCCAAATACCAAATAAATGCCAAAACGCAAATTCGAAAACCGACATCCTATCTGTTACCATAGATCACCTGACCGTACGAGATGCAGCCGTCATTGGTCGGTAAATACTTGTGCAGGTAGACCTTGAAACCAGCCCTTTTCAACACTGACGCCATCATGACAAGCAGGTATCGGTTCTGGAAAACACCGCCGCTCAATGCTACGCTGTTCATGCCGTATAGTCTACGCAGTTTCCGCGCGATGTCAAGCGAAAACCCTGCGACCGTGTTATGGAACCTGGCTGATATGACCGGCGCCTTGACCCCGTTCTCAATATCGCTCAGGATCGCTCGTAGCAATGGCGCAACTTTAACCATGATCGTTTCATTCGCGACCAGCTCGTATGGATAGGATCCAGCCGCCCCTCTGCCGGCAATATGTTCCAGCCTGATCGCGGCTTCGGCTTCATAGGTTATCTCCTTTTGCAGGCCGAGCATCGCAGAAACGCAATCAAACAGCCGGCCCATACTCGATGTCCAGGCAAGATTGTATTTGGTATCGATCATCCGTTCGATCGCGGTCTGCTGGCCGCGTGCCAATTCAGCCAACACGGCGGGATAGGCCAATCCGTTTTTGTACAAATAAGCCAGAGCGATACGGAACGGTTTTTTTATGCTTTCCTCGCCACCGGGCAAGGGCAGGTATTCCAGGTGTGCAGCCCTTTGCAGGTCATTCATCGTGCCCACAAAGAACTCACCGCCCCAGATCCTGTTGTCCAGACCGTAACCAGTACCGTCAAAAGCGATGCCGATCGCCGGCCCTTGAACGTTATTCTCGCCAAGGCAGGCAGCAATATGGGCGATGTGGTGCTGGACGCCGACTTTCCTGCCTTTCAAGCTCTGCGCCACCCTGGTCGACATATAATCGGGATGAAGGTCATGGATGATAAGGTCGGGCTCAATCTTGAACCACCGTTTGTATTTCCGGATCATTTCCTTAAAAAAATCAAGCGTTTCGAGATTATCAAGGTCGCCGATATGCGGCGATACATAGGCATCCTTTTTATGCGCAAGGGTAAACGTGTTTTTTAACAACGGGCCCATGGCCAGGGTAGGTTTGACGCGGAGCGGCAATTGAACAGGCACCGGCACATAACCCCGTGAACGGCGGATAATTGAAAACCCATGGCGCGGCAGGACCAAGCCCACCGAATCATCACAGCGGTTGATGATCGCCCGGTCATGCGTGAGGTACCCGGAAACGATCCTGCCCAGTTTCTGTCTGACCTGCTGGTCGTCGATGACAATGGGCTCGTCCTGGATATTCCCGCTGGTCATTACCAGGTATGGCACGGCCTTAAGCAGCGTGTGATGAACCGGCGCATAGGGCAGCATCACGCCGATATAGGGATTTTGCGGCGCCACCTCGTCACAAACCAGGCGGTGCCTTTTCTCAAGCAGCACCACGGGCGCGGCCGGAGACACCAGGACCGTCCGTTCCATTTCGTTGACCCGCGCGATTCCGGGTACATCGCGCAGTGCGGCCATTACCGCGAAGGGTTTTGTCGGGCGATGTTTCAAACGCCGTAGTTTTTGTACGGCATGCCGATTGGTCGCATCGCAAGCGATGTGAAACCCGCCGATCCCCTTGACCGCGATAATCCGGCCACGCTTCAGAAGTTCCGCCGCCGTAACAATGGGATCGACGGTCTTCAAGACCTTGCCATTCATGGCATGTATTTCGAAGGCCGGTCCGCAGACATAGCAGCAGTCGGGCTGGGCATGGAACCTGCGATCCCCCATATTCTCGAACTCGGCTGCGCAGTCAGCGCACATTTTAAAACGTCTCATCGACGTCCGGCTGCGGTCGTACGGCGCGGCCTGGATGATGGCATACCGGGGACCGCAATTAGTACAGTTTATGAAAGGGAAATGGTAGCGCCGGTCCGATGGGCGCGAGAATTCTTCGAAGCACTGACGGCACATGGCAATGTCCGGAGAAAGCTGCGTGAACCCCTGCGCGGCCACGCTTTTGCGGATCTTGAATTCCTTGTCGTGACACAGGGGCAGAATGATCTTCGTGATTTCATCGATCCGCGCGGCCGGCGGCTTGAGCTCGATCAACCGATCCAGGAATCTCGCCAGAGCGGGCGCCGTTCCCTCGGCTTCGATGTCCACGCCGGCCGTGGTGTTGCGGACAAAACCGGCAAGACCGAGATCGTGCGCCGTGCGGTACACAAAAGGCCTGAAACCCACGCCCTGGACAATACCCTGGATGTGGATCCTCAGCCTTTTTTTCATTGACCAAAATTGTCTTAACGCGGTTTTCTTGCCTGCATACGGCTGATCAAGAACCTCGTGAGGGGAGCAAAGCCGGCGCCGGTCTTGGCAGAAACCTCAAAGAGCAGGCCGCGGGGATTGCATTGTTTTATTGCCTTCCGCGCCTTTGCCAGGCTGAAATCGACATGTTTCAAAAGATCGCACTTATTGATCACGATCGCGCGCGCCACATGGAACACGAGCGGATACTTCAATGGCTTGTCATCACCCTCCGGCGTCGATAAAATGGCCATCTTGAAGTCTTCGCCGATCTCAAATTCGGCAGGGCAGACAAGGTTGCCGACGTTTTCCACGAGGATAAGATCGTAATGTTTTTTAATCCGGGCCAGCACCTGTGCGGTCATGAAGGCATCAAGATGGCATTGGGTTTCCGTGTTGATCTGGATCGTATCAATGCCCAACCGCTTGATACGGCTGCTGTCCAGCGAACCTTTTATATCCCCCTCGATGACCAGGATACGGTAATCCTTCTTCAACCTCCGGCCGATGGCTTCTATTATCGACGTCTTACCCGCGCCCGGCGAGGCGATAATATTGACGACCAGGCTGCCGGACCGGTCAAAAAATTTCCGGTTCTCTTTTGCCCGCTCGCTATTCGAAACAAGAATTGGTTTTAAAACCGTGATCTTTTTCATAAAAGATCCTCCTTCTTAAATGTACGTGCGGCAATCTCCGCTTGCTTTCCCGTTGTGCGGCATTTCACTCGCCTTCGAGCGATTCGATATAGAACTCCCGGCCGGAAATGATCTCAAGATCGGACTTTCCGCAATCCGGGCATAGAAAGACCGGTTCTTCGATCGTGCTTTCATGCCCGCAGTCGCGGCACTTGATCCGTATCGGTATTTCACGAAAAGAAATATCGGCGGCGGCGCAAACCGTATCCGGCTTTAGATAATCGAAATAAAAACGGATGGAATCAGGTGAAAAGTTAGTGAATTTCCCGACCATGACCTTGACGCGCGACACCCGCTTCAGTCGATGAGCTTTTGCTTCCTGGACGCACAGTTCGACGAGTGATCTGGTGACGCTGTATTCATGCATGGGGAATATTTTTTCCGGGATGCCCATACCCGACGCCGGGCCGCGAAGGACCTTTCAAAATGATCTTTACCGCACCACGGCGAATTTGTAAACACGCCGGCCCTGACCTGATCTAACCAGAGCAAAATACAATCCGCTGCTCATGCCGGACGGCAGGTCCCATACCACTTCGCCGAACATGCTGTCGGGCACAAGATCTTCCGCGACGCGGCGGCCGGCGATCGAATAGATATTGACCAAGGCGTCCGCGGGCAAATTTCTTATCCGGACGCGGCTTTGACCGATCACCGGATTGGGATAGATCACGACGCTGTCCAGATCAGGCTGCGAATCTACCTGTATTTCCAGTTTCAGCAGACCGGTCTCGGCGCCGATCCAGAAACAGTTGCGCGCAGGATCGTATTCAAAACCCTGGGTCTGGATCACTTCTTTGTCCGTCGTGTCAAAGTCAACGTACGCACCGATGTCATCGTAGGTAATGCCGTCGATCAGGCCGGTCAGAGGTTCATACCAGTAGATGCCGTCGCGCGCCATGATCCATACCCTGTCTTCGGAATCGATTTCGACGTCGAACAGATCCTGCGAGGAGATCGCCGAGACAAGGCTGAACAATGAGTCATCTACGATCAAACCGACCGGCGACGCAATATATACGTGATTATTGCCGTCAACGATAATACCCCTAAGATTTTTCGTATAACCACCAGGAGTATCATACACGATATATGAATCATCACCGGTATTAAAAAGCGTGCCTTTTGTGTCCGTAACGACCAGGCCACCGGGCTGTTCGCTGATCGTGCGCCAGACCTTGCCGGCGCTGTCGATTGCCGTTTCGCAGAAAAAGCCTTCCTGTTTTGGCGCCAGCGCGTAAGCGTTCGACAATGCCGAATCGACGATCCAGCACCGGTCGGCTGTCTGTCCGGCCAGTGATATGAACAAGTTGCCATGCTCGTCTGATTCAATATCCCAGACACCGGTTGTATGGTCCATGTTCTTGTAGCCAAGCGGGATATAGGCCCATTCACCGGTTTCCGGATCCATGGCAAACGCGATCATGGTATCGCCCGTCTGAACCCACCTTTCGATCGGATTGCTGGCGAACCATACGCGGCCGTCCGGCGCCGTGACGCATCGGTGAATGTTGTTGAAAGGAACGACCGAATCACGCACGAACCGGACCCATTCTCCATTATCTTTTAGCCAGCTGAATCCCCTTGACATCGACGAGCGGTGGCCATGGGTCACGAAAACGCCTTCGCTGTTAGCCGTGATGCAGCTAATATGGTTCGATCCCGGGCAATTGCCTTTGTGCAACACCCAGCAAGCACGGGCGCGGTCATATTGACCAATGCCTTCGCCGTAATAATCCCGGTCCCGGTTGTTCCCCAGACCGCAATACCAGGATGAATCCATGACCAGTATCGACCACACCTTAGCCTGGTAAGGCAAGCTGTCTTTTATGATGGTAAGCACACCCTCATGATAAACCCCCACCTGTCTCGATGAATCCATGGCGAGCAGCAGGGAGTCGCCACTCACACCTATGTCCAGGACCTTATTGTTCAACAGCGTGTCAAAATGATCACCTGAGAACCGGTAGAGCCCGTTGTTTGTGCCGGCGTAAATATTCGTATCCGCGATCTGGATGGTGTTGATCCTGATCGCGTTAAGATTATACATGGACGTATCGTAGAAGTCTTTCGTGAACCTGACCAGCCCCTGGTCCGTACCTACCCATACCGAGCTGTCGTCAGTGCAGATCGATGTGACCGAGTTCGACGGCAGGCCGTGCTCTATATATATGCTCAGGCGTGAATCATCGGTGAAATCATCCGGCGTTCCGTTCTGCACTATGCGCAGCAGTCCGTCGGTCGTCCCGACATAGACCGTGTCGCGCCGGCAATAGGCCGTGCTGATCCTGGAACAGGGGAGGCAGTCGATCGGATAATTCCTGATCGCGTCAAAGGCGGTGTCGACCTGAGCGAGACCAAGTTCGCTCCCCGACCAGATAAAACCCGTGCTGTCGAGCGCGACGCAGTTCTGGCGGTTCACGCGGAACCCGTCCAGGCTTGTCAGTACGCTGAAGCTTTCGCGGCGCGTGTTATATTTGACCAGCCCGCCGTTGGCCGCGCCGTAGATAAGCGAATCCCTGCCGGTCAGGTCATAGTAATAATCATAATTCGTGAAACTTGCGGGGCTGACCGCAATATTGATCGCCATCAGTAGTATCAGAGCGGTCATCTCAAATAAGCCTTTGCCGATTCGGTCGAGATCACATACCCGAGCCGGACACAGAGTGCCAGCTTCATAGCCAGACGTAACAGAACACCGGGACGGTAGTGCTTGTTGAAGAAAGTGTAGAACGAACGGGAATGGTGGATCATCGGATGGATATTTTCCTTGCGCGTGTTCTCCCCGCGGAAATGGATCGCATAGGCGCGGTCCACCCACCAGGTCTCCCAACCGTGCTCGCGCAGCCGGTAACTGAGGTCCGCATCCTCCAGATACATGAAGAAACGGTCATCAAGCGCACCGCAATCATCAAGGGCTTTCCGCCGTATCAATAATAAAGACCCTTCAAGAAAATCGACCTTTTGCGGTCGCGCGTAATCAAGGTCCGAGTACAGGTAACGACGGGAAAAAGGATTGGCAGGGAGACACCGGTTGAACACGGAACGCCGTCCAAAAAGGACATTGAAATACCCCGGAAATCTCCGGCAGGTCAGCTGGCGGGAGCCGTCGGGTTTCAGGATCTCACCGCCCGCGATCCCGCAACGCGGGTGCTGTTCCATGAAGCGGACCAATCCATCGACCGCACCGGGCAGAACGATCATGTCCTGGTTCACCAGGAGAATAAGATCTCCGTGCGTCCGGGCAATGACCTTGTTGACGGCAGCCGCGAACCCGATATTGGCCTTGCACATGATGTATCCTACGGCGGGACCGGCAAGATGTTCCCTCGCCTGGGCCACGCTGGAATCGCTTGAGCCATTGTCAAATACGAAAATTTTTTTTTGCTGTTCAAAGGTTGTTTTATCCAGGGATTCAAGGCATGCGGAAAGATACCTGCCTGAATTGTAGTTGACGATGATTATGTCGAGAGCCATCGTTTGTTGAAAATCCGAACAAGTCTCAGCTTCCAGACCAACCAGAAAGCTTCCCAAATGATCTTTTTTGACATCTTAGAGATACCAGCCCGGCGTTCCACGAAGATGATGGGTATCTCCTTAAAGGGGAGTCCGGCACCACGCACTGCAAAAACGCTCTGGATCTGAAAGCCATAGCCGTCGACCTTGAACTTCCTCCAGTTTACGCTCTGCAGCGCTTTTCTTGAGTAGCATTTGAAACCGCTGGTCAGATCACGGATGGGTATTCCAATGACCAGCCGGGCGAAAAAGCAAGCAAAAAATGATAGCAGCAAGCGCTTCATGGGCCAGTTGACAACGCTGACACCATCAACGTACCGCGAGCCAATGACCAGGTCGAACCGATCCATCAGTTCGATGAAACGCGGCAGATCGCCGGGATCATGGGAAAAATCGGCGTCCATTTCGAACGCAAAATCATATTTTCTTTCCAGAACATAGGCGAAACCGACGACGTAAGCCGTGCCCAGTCCCAATTTCCGGGGACGCCGGATAAGATGGACTCTGGGATTGTGTTTACTTAGTTCCTCGACGATCAGTGCTGTTTTATCGGGTGAATTGTCATCGATGACCAGGACTTCCAGCTGGTCAGAAACCGATAAGATCCGGTTAATGATCTTCTGGATGTTCACGGCTTCATTATAACTTGGGATTATGACCAGCCCTTTAGCCATAACCAAATTATATTTAAAATCCCCATTGTGTCAATATTTCAGGGCAAACCCAGGCATTGACTTTACTCAAAAAATCGATACAATTATGGATGTTAAGGAGGACATGATGGGTAAGATCAAAGTGGCAATAATTGGTGTTGGGAATTGTGCATCGAGTTTGGTTCAGGGCATTCATTATTACCGGCATGCCAAAGAGTATCAGCTTATCCCGGGCATCATGCACACCCGCCTGGGCGGCTATCATATCAATGATATCGAATTCACGTTTGGCATTGACATTGATAAGAACAAAGTCGGCAAAGATCTGACTGAGGCGATCTACACAAAACCAAACAATACGTTCAAATTTTGCACGGTACCGCGGATGAATGTGCCCGTGGTCCGGGGTATGACCCACGACGGGCTGGGCTATTATCTTTCCCAGATCATTGAGAAAGCTCCAGGTCCGACCGCGGATATTGTCGGTCTGCTCAAACAGACCAAGACCGATGTAGTCATCAACTACCTGCCGGTCGGCAGCGAGGAAGCCACAAAATGGTACGTGGAACAGATCCTGACCGCGCGCTGCGCCCTTATCAACTGCATCCCGGTTTTCATTGCCAGCCAGAAATACTGGCACAAAAGGTTCGTCGAAAAAGAACTGCCGGTCCTGGGCGATGATATAAAATCACAGGTTGGCGCCACGATCCTGCACCGCGTGCTGGTCAACCTGTTCCAAGACCGCGGCGTGAAGCTGGAACGTACCAGCCAGCTTAATGTCGGCGGTAATACCGACTTCTTGAATATGCTGGAGCGCTCGCGCCTGCAATCGAAAAAAATATCAAAGACTCAGGCCGTGACATCGCAGCTTAAATACAATATCGGCGCGGATAACATCTACATCGGACCTTCAGATTATATCGCGTGGCTCACCGACCGGAAATGGGCGCATATGAGACTGGAAGGCCGGACTTTTGGCGACGTACCATTGAACATCGAGTTGAAACTTGAAGTGTGGGACTCGCCGAACTCGGCGGGCGTAGTGATCGACGCCATACGGTGCGCCAAGCTGGCGCTTGACAACAAACTGAGCGGTTCTATTGTCGAACCTTCAAGTTATTTCTTTAAATCGCCGCCGGTTCAGTTCCCGGACAATATATGCCGCGAGAAAACCGAAGATTACATTGCTAAATACGGCACGAAGCACACACCGCTCGCCGTACGCAAGCATCCAAAAAAGAAACGCAAATAACATGCTCCGGCGATGGATCCCATGAAACGGGGTCTGTTGATCACGTTCGAAGGCGTCGAAGGATCAGGCAAGACAACGCAAGCGAAGAACCTGGCACAGTGGTTTGACGAAAAAGGCATCCCCTATGAATTTGTCCGGGAACCAGGAGGAACCGATATCGGTGAGGTAATCCGTTCCATATTGCTTAACCCAGACCTTAAAGTCCATCCCAAATGCGAGGCTTTGCTGTTCCTGGCCGCCCGCAGTCAGGTCGTGCATGACCGGATCTTGCCGGCGTTGCAGCAAAAAAAGGTCGTGATCGTCGATCGGTTCTCGGATTCCACCTATGCTTACCAGGTATGCGGCCGCGGGCTTCCCGAACGGCTGATGCGCATCCTGAACCGGTTTGCCAGCGCCGGTCTCACGCCCGACCTTACGATTCTTGTGGACATCGACACATCCCGGCGCCATGAGCGGGGAAAAGATCATGACCGCATGGAGCGCGAAGACGACAGTTATCACCAGAAAGTACGCCACGCTTACCTGCAGTTGGCGCGGCGAGCCAAGAAAAGGATCAAGGTCCTCGATGGCGAAAGGTCCATTGAGGAATTGAAAAATGAAGTATTAAGGCATGTTCAGGACCTTCTGAACAGAAAGGGGCACCCATCATGAAGAAGATAATTATTCCGTTATTATTGGTATCCCTGATATGCGGGATATTTATCGGCAGCCGACTGTGGGCCGGCACCGAAACTTATCAGTTGCTCAGGATCTTCAACCGGATCCTTAAAGATATCGAGGACAGTTATGTCGACCCGGCAAGCTCTGATTCGCTGCTGCACGGCGCTATCAACGGCATGATAAAGTCGCTGAACGATCCGCACACCGTCTATTTGTCAAAGAGCGACTATGAAGACCTGCGCACTTCTACCGAGGGTGAATTTGGCGGGATCGGAGCCCAGATCGGCAAGCGCGATGAGAAGATCATGATCGTATCCCCGCTGGATGGAACGCCCGCTTACCGGGCGGGCTTGATCCCTGGCGATAATATCACCATGATCGACAGCGTACCGACCCAGGGCAAGAACGTCGAGGTTGTAGTGCATGAGATCCGCGGCGAACCCGGCACCAAGGTGCGGCTGACGATCCAGCGGCAGGCTATCGCCGAACCGTTCGATGTCGTGCTCACGCGCGCGGTCATCAAGCTGGAAGCGGTACGGTATTATGGCATGCTCACCCCCGATATCGGCTATGTGTATCTCGCCACTTTCTCAAGAACCGCTGATGCCGAGCTCAAACAAGCGCTCGACTCGCTGTTTGCCAATGGCGCGAAAAAAATAGTCTTTGACTTGCGGTTGAACACGGGTGGTCTTCTCCAGGAAGGTGTCATGGTCAGCGAACTGTTCCTTTCCCAGAACAAGGATATCGTCACCACGCGCGGCCGGCGAGAACCCCAGCGCACGTTCAAATCGTTGAAAACGTATGAATATGGCGAGTTCCCCATGATCACGCTCGTGGACGGTGGTTCCGCTTCAGCGTCCGAGATCGTTGCCGGCGCACTCCAGGACTGGGACCGGAGTTTGATCATCGGGACCAGGACTTTCGGAAAGGGATCGGTCCAGACCTTGAACCCCCTTGAGGACGGCGGTGCACTCAAGCTCACCACCGCCCGCTGGTACACGCCTTCAGGACGGTGTATTGACAAACCGTTTGACGAAAATGACACCGGCACCACCGAAGTCATAGATACGACGGCAGTCTACACGACCGTCGGTCCCCTCAAACGCAAGGTGTACGGCAAGGGCGGCATCACCCCGGACATCACGATCGAACCTCTTCAACCGACCAAACTGGAAATCGATGTCTGGTCCAAAGGTCTGTTCTTTGATTTTGTTATCGATTACACGGGCTCCCATAAAAATATCACCAGGGATTTCAAGGTCGATGGCCCGGTCCTTGAAGAATTCGCCGCCTTCCTCAAATCCAAAAAGGTTGATTTTACCGACGCGCAGTTCGATTCGATACAGACGATCTTCGCCCAGCGTTTGAAACAAGAGATCTTCGCCAATCTATGGGGTCAGAAAGAACGTTACCGCATTGGCTTGCCGGACGACCCGTTTGTCCTGAAAGCCCTGGAACTTCTGAAGGAGGTGAAGAATCAAAAAGACCTTTTTCGGAGCGCAACCAACTGAGGTGAATCAAAAACAACGCGCTGTGGATTTTAGAATTTTTCTATGGGTCGCGCTGGCGGCAATGCTGACCGTGCTGTTCTTGAAGTTACGGACCCGAAGGGAAAAGGATGGGTCCCGGTGACGGCGACACAATTGCCTTCTCGTGATCTTTTACACGGACTAATGCCATGCACCGCATCGAAATAAGACGCAGGAACGACCCCCGCGAAAAATCGGTCAAAGAGGATTTCATTACGCTTGGCGCCAGGGACATCACCAGGGTCGCGGTCCGCGATGTCTACTACCTCGACGACACGTTGACGCGCCAGCAGGCCAGGCGCATAGCCCGCGAGCTTTTCTGCGACCCGGTCGTGGAGGAACTCACGATCGGACCGGGCCGCGGTTTTGATGTAATGTTCAACCCCGGCGTCACCGATCCCCGGGAAGCAAGCATAAAGAAAGCGATCGCCGACCTCGGCCTTAAAGCGCCCGCGGTAAAGACCGCGACGAATTATGTTATCACCGGCAGCTTCAATGCGCCGTACCGGAAAAAGATCGAGCAGCTGGCCAGTTTATTCCTCTACAATCCTCTGATCCAGCACATCAGGTACGCGCACGAGAAAATGTCCCGTCATAAACGGTATCGCCTCAGCATCGTCACAGTCAGCCTTGATCAGGATCTTAAGAAACTAAGCGACGAGATGGGGCTTTCACTTTCGCTCGCCGAAATGAGGACCATAAAACGTTATTTCACCCGCAAGAACCGCCAGCCCACGGATGTTGAGCTGGAGACCATCGCGCAAACCTGGAGCGAGCACTGCGGGCACAAGACCTTCCGTGGCAATATACTTTACCGCGGAAAACGGATCAGGAATCTGCTGAAGAACACGATCATGAAATCCACCCGGCAGATCAACAGCCCCAGGTGCCTGTCGGTTTTCCATGACAACTCTGGCGTGATCGATTTCGACGAGACTTACGGCGTGTGCTTCAAGGTCGAAACCCACAACCACCCGTCGGCTCTGGAACCTTACGGAGGTGCCGCTACCGGCATCGGCGGGGTTATCCGTGACATTCTCGGAACCGGGCTTGGCGCCAAGCCGATCATGAATACCGATGTCTTCTGTTTCGGCCCGCCGGATTTCCCATATCGACGGTTACCCGAGGGTATACTGCACCCGCGCCGGATCATCAAGGGAGTATACCAGGGGGTCAGGGATTACGGGAACCGCATGGGTATTCCGACGCCCAGCGGCGCAATCTATTTTGACGAAGAGTTTCTATATAACCCGCTGGTCTACTGTGGCACGGTCGGACTGATCAGGAAAGACCGTATCGAAAAAAAACCATGCCGGGATGATCTGATCGTCCTGGTCGGCGGCAGGACCGGCCGTGACGGCATTCATGGCGCCACCTTTTCATCGGTAGAACTGTCGAGTGAATCAGAGAAATCGTGCGTGCAGATCGGCAACCCGATCATGGAAAAACGCGTACTTGACTGCCTGCTCCCGGTGAGCGATCAGGGGATCGTGAACTGCGTCACTGACTGCGGCGGCGGCGGGCTGTCCAGCTCGGTCGGCGAAATGGGCAGAACCCTGGGCGCGAAGGTGAACCTAGATAAGGTGCCTCTCAAATATCAGGGACTGACACCCCGGGAGATCTGGATCAGCGAATCCCAGGAACGCATGATCCTATCCGTGCCCCGCCGGCATCTAAAAAAAGTATTAAAAGAATTCCAGGACGAAAATGTGGAAGCGACCGTCATCGGCTCGTTCACCGGCGACAAAATGCTCAGACTCAACTATGGCCGCAAGAATGTCTGCACGCTTGACATGGATTTTCTACACGATGGCTTGCCTATGCCCACCAAAAAGGCAGTTGATAAAATGACTCCTCCGAAAAGGATCAAGATACCGCTGCCGCGTGATCACGCAAGGGTCCTGCTGGAACTTGCCGGCAGCCTTAATTCTTGCTCACGCGAATGGGTGATCAGGGAATACGATCACGAAGTGCAAGGTGCCAGCGTGATCAAACCGCTGGTCGGCGTCGACCATGACGGACCCCAGGATGCGGTGGTCATTAAACCGCTACTCGGCGGGAACAAGGGGATCGTGGTTTCGTGCGGGATCAATCCCTCGTACGGCAAGCTCGATGCCTATAACATGGCGGCATCGGTGATCGACGAGGCACTGCGGAACCTTACGGCGGCGGGCGGTGATATCGCGCGGGCCGCGATGCTCGATAATTTCTGTTTCGCGTCGCCGGAACGTCCGGACGTGCTGGCTGACATCGTCCGCTCATCGCAGGCTTGTTATGACACAGCGATCGCCTTCGGCGTGCCGTTCATATCGGGCAAGGATAGCCTGAACAATGAATGGATGGATACTAATGGTCGCAGCCATCGTATCCCGCCGACCTTGCTTATATCCGCTATGGGGGTCATCGATGACGTCGAGTCCTGCATAACCATGGACCTGAAAAAGGATCACAGTGAACTTTTTTTAATCGGCGATACATACGAGGAACTGGGGGGTTCAGAGTACTGCCGGCACCTGCGCATCCACGGCGGTCGGGTTCCCGGTGTGGACTTCAAGACCGCGCCGCTCATCCTCAAACAACTCCACGCGGCGATCACGCGCGGACTGATCCTCGCCTGCCACGATCTCTCGGAAGGCGGATTAGCACTGGGCTTGAGCGAAATGGCCCTAAGCGGTAACATCGGCGTGGATGTCGACCTGGACCGCGTATCGTACCGCGGCACGGTCCGGCGGCCTGATTTTATCCTTTTCGCCGAATCAAATTCGCGTTTTATCATCGAAGTTTCAGCCGGCGACGTCAGCCAGCTTCATCAGATCTTTTCCGGCCTGCCCATGAGCCATATCGGATGTACGAAGCCGCACCAAAACCTTGTTGTCCGCGCCGGCGGCAAGAAACTCATCGCTGTACCCCTCGCCATCGTGAAAAAACGCTGGAAACGCATAACCTGAGCGCCATGGCTTGATCTATGCATGAACAACTCATCTCTCATCTCCGCACCCATGGTCTGGAAGGCGGCATCATTCCGGTCGGCCGTCTTGCTGTGATCGGCGACGAACTCAATAAATGGCACCATGATAAATTGCTCAGTGATGAAGTTCACTCCGAATATCTTTCCTGGTTTGACTATAACTACCGGAATTTCTTATCTGATGCGCAATCCGTTATTATCGTCGCGGTCCCTGATGTGCAAACAAAGATCGTCTTTACGTGGCATAAAGAATCCCATCCGTTCACGGTCCCGCCCACTTACCTGCACTGGCACCAGGTGAATAAAAAAGCCGAGGATGTGCTTTTGAAAATCCTGACTCCGGCACGACGTAAACTCGTTCCGGCAAAACTTCCGCTGAAACTGACAGCGGTGCACAGCGGCGTCGGACAATATGGTAGGAACAATATCTTTTACATCCTCAACAAAGGTAGTTTTCACCGCCTTGCGTGTTTTTTCTCCGACTTCCCCTGTGACGACGGCAGCGGCTCATGGGTCGATCTTTCGCACCTGCCCCGCTGTGATAAATGCGACGTCTGCGTCAAGAGCTGCCCCACCGGCGCGATCCATCATGACCGGTTCCTGATATCGGCCGAAAAATGCTTGACATTCCATACTGAACGGTCCGGCGATATCCCGTTCCCGGACTGGATCAAACCGACCTGGCACAACTGTCTGGTCGGATGCATGATCTGCCAGAAAGTGTGTCCCGAGAACAAAGCCTTTTTGCAACACATCCGCCTGGGCGCGACCTTTACCCAGAATGAAACGGAATTGCTCGTCGGCAAGAAGCTCCCGGACAGGCTCCCGCCCGAGCTTGAGGCCAAGCTTAAAGATAGCGATCTATTGGAGATCCTGGACATCATACCGCGCAACCTGCGCGCGCTGTTGGGTATCACCTCGTAAGCCTCCCAAAACACAAAACCAAACCCTGTCAACGGCTCCCGCAAGACCGATACTTTTAGTAGAACTAAACTTTTCCGCGTCCGCGATGTCAAAAGGTTAGAAGATGAAATATCCAAAGATGAAAGGAGACGCACCATGTCAGAAAAATATCTAAGCAAATGGGAGCCGTTCCGGGATCTAGTGAGCATGAGGACTGACGTTGACCGTCTTTTCGAGTCTTTCTTTGGCAAGGAGATGAAGATGACGGAATCCATGTGGCATCCGCTGATCGACATTGCCGAGCATGACGGCGTGATCGAGGTAAAGGCTGAGGTCCCGGGAATGCAGAAGGAAGATATCAAAGTGTCGGTGCGCGACAATATGCTTCAGATCTCTGGGGAGAGAAAGCAGGAAATCGAGAAGAAAGATAAAACGTATCACGTGCTCGAACGTTCCTATGGAAAATTTGTGCGCACCATAGATCTGCCTGCCCAAGTCGATGCCGACAGGATAAAAGCGAACTACAAAGACGGTGTTCTAACGATTGTTCTTCAGAAGCCAGAATCACTTAAGCCCAAAAACATTGAAGTCAATTTAAATTGACAGGGAATTAGTTAAGATTAGGCGGAAGAACGCAAAGGGCCGGGTTTTATACCCGGCCCCAATTTTTTTGTCTTACATGACGATCATTCCAGCAAGATCAATTTTGTCATTCCCGAAACCGTACCAACAACAGGTGAGATAAAATAACAGCCGGCGGCGACCAGGCGGCCCCGGTCATCCCGGCGGTCCCACAAAACATCGCACGGGAACTTTTTGACATGGGAGGTAACGAGCGATCTTACTATTTCCCCAGCTGCGTCATAGACCGCCAGCCTTACTTCGCCGCTGCCAAACTTGTTGATCCTGACGATAATGTTCCCGCGCGCCGGGTTCGGGTTGCAGGTGATGATCGCGCCGTATTCCGGGCTCGCATGCCGCGCTTCCTCGATCCCGACCGGATTCTTGACCCGGACCAGCATGCTCTCGGGCCGCGAATTACCGTATTCATCGCTAGCCACGACCTTAACCCAGTACGGTCCGTTGGGCACGGTCGTCGTCTGCCAGCATAACATCGAATCCGTATATTCGATGGTTGAATCGCCGTCCGTATTCGTGAAAATATAATAGAGGCGCCGGTTCAGGGAATCGTAGTTGCAGTTGCTGTTGCACGTGCCGTCGTCCTTGTAAATAGTTCTTACCTGCGACGTCGTGTAGGAATCGAGCGATTCCGAGAACTGCACGCTCAGCATGGGCGGTATCACGTAATTCCCCACGGTATCGCGGATCGAATAAACAAGCTTGTACACGGCTACCCACCACGTATTGTGATTCATCTTGTCCTCGACCCGGCAGATGAAATCGACGTTGCCATAGATGCTGTCGGGGTTCAGATACGTGTTTGTTTGATTGGTGCAGATGCCAAAAATGCGTCCCGTGACCGCGTTGGTGAACACCGGTATCGTGCGGTCAGTGTCGGGAGCAACCTCGGTCAGCGGGTTCTTGTAGTACCCTCCGTAGCTTGACCACACCACCCCGGAATTACGGTTCTTGGAATAATGGTTGTGATTGAATCCGGCAGTCGGCCAGGTCACGATCCGGGCGATCGTATCGCTGACATAAACGGTATCGCCGACCTGGACCTGGATCGAAGGGCCGTCCACGTGATAATACTGGTAGCCGGAGCAAAAGGCGGCGCCCGCAGAGTCGGCGACCGATATTCCCATGTAATACGTGCCGCTGTTCCAGATGGCTTTGACATAACCGTATTTCACCGCGGTTACCGGGTGGAGCGCCGGGACCATGATATCATCGCCATTGTGCACGTAGGGGCTCCCGCCGTAGTCCTGAAAAATACCCCATGAATTGCCTACGGGCCAGACCTGGTTCTGAGGCGGGTGCGGCCAGAGCATCTGAGCGGCGATGATGCTGACCAGACCGAAAATCAATAATATTCCTTTTATCTTCATGATCCCTCCCTAGAACCGGTACTCAAAAGCATTTTCCACGGTCGTGACCGTGAAGGTTTGTTCATCGGTAAAAGCAACAATGGGAATGAACGCGTTCCAGGTTTTGTAAGGTATCGCGGTCTGCCACTGGACATCGCCGTTTTGATCCAATAGGTTCACTAACCCGCGCGCATGCCGGTTCTGAACATCACGGCCCAGATCCTCGTCTTCACCGACCGCGACCAGAGAATTGTCATGAGAAATGCCGACCGAGATATATTCAAGTTTCCCAGTGATCTCTTCACGCTTGAACATGACGGCTTTTTCAAGCAAGCCGTAGACCACTAAAAGCTTGCGGTCGATGAACGCAAAAAGCGACCCGTCACGGGAAAAAACCATTTGCCGGATAAAAGGGGATCCTATCGGTATCCGGCCGATCTCTTGACCTGACTTAAAAAGAATGACCTGGTCATCGGTCGCCAGAGCGATCAGATCGCCGTCACGGCTGAGCGCGCACGAATTGGCCTTGCCCAGGTTGTACAATTCTTTGCCGGCATTGTCAAAAACACGCACGCCGTTGATCCCGTCATGAACGCAGTAGACCGCACCGTTCTCCGAAAAAGACCGGACCATGAGAAACCCGATCTCGACCGTGCCTGTTTCTGCACCTTGTACATTATAGAAATGAAGTGTGCCTTTTCCTGAAATAGGGCCGTCATAATCGATCCCCACAACAACGCCGTCATCTCCGATATCGAAAAGCGTGTGGCCAAAATTATTTTTGTGAAAGACAATAGCGTTATTGGCGTCGTATAAGGTAAACTCAGCGATCGGGATGAACTCGGAATTACCAGTATCATACGTAAACGATGCGTGGTACAAGTTTTTCTCAGAATATACTTCCATGGAATGGCCGATTGCTGTGCTTTCTTTCAGCAGGACCGGCTGGATGGCGAGCGCCAGTATCGGAAAAAACAGGATGAATTTTTTCATCGAACCTCCTTTAATAGATTATAAACACTTCATGTTGAATTGCAAGAATGATTTTGCCCTGGCGGCCGGCCGAATACCGGCGGTGGCGATCAGAAATAAAACAGGTATTTTGCTTTTACTGCGCCGACCTGGTATATTGGCTTGACCACGCCTGGTTCGTCGACCTCGGCGCGGTAATCGTTGAGCGCGATATAGATCCATGACTTGGGGCTGAAGTTCCACGAAAAGAGCGCGCCCGTGCGAACAGCTGCCAGCCGCGTCTCTTGGGCATCCCCGGCTTCATCATAGATGATAAATTCGCTGAACAAAGTGATGGTCGCGGGCGTCGTGATGTAAAATTTGGTGTTGGGCCGGAGACGCATGGTCTTTGCCAGGAGTGTGTTTTCCGGATCCCATTCCAGCCAGTAATTCGCGTCTATTCCCACGGCCAGGTGTTCAATGACCGACCAGCGGCAGGTCGCATAACTCGATCCCTGGTAGGCAAGGAAGCCGCGTTGGTAATTATAGTTGTAACCGTAATTGCTGCCGAATTCAAGATGCTGCCCCATTAGATTTCCCCAGGCCGAAAGGTTCACGTTACGGTACTGGTAGTTCGTGTCAGCTTCATAATACGGGCCGAGATAACCCGAGAGATCGCATCCCCATTCATTACGGGTATTGGGGTTGAACTCCAAAACCGCGATCTTTGACCAATCAGTACTGCCGGCTTCTTTTATTAATACCGCGCCCAGCGCCGTGTAGATATTGCTGATAAACCCGCGCTGGAACTGGTTGAATGGTCCGCAGAGTATCAGGACCTTCTGCTCGCCGGCCATGGGCACGAACCCGATCGATTTTACGTTGAATGAATCATGGATCGCGCTGGCGCCGCCCAGGGCAAGAAACGGACCGAAGAAACCGAACATGCCGGACGACACTGCCCAACCCTTTTTGCCGCTGCTGTCGCTGACCGCGGCCTGGGCAATGTACTGGTTGGGACCCCGGCGGTACACGTTGTCAAGCCCCACCGCGTAATTATAATTATCTGCGGTGTCACGCATTCCGCTGACCAGTATACCCAGATCTGAATTCTGGAATAAGCGCCGCTTCATGCGAAAGACGCCGTATATTTTATTGGTCTCCAACAGGGTATCGTTTCTTTCATATTTACCGGTGAAAGCTCCGAGTAACCCGTAATTTGTGTTCTCTGTTTTACTGGTCAGTTTCAGGCCGCCGATTATCGGTACGGCATCGCCGTTCATTGACTTGCCGACGCTCCGGCTGTAAAAGAGCTGGAGCGGCGTGAAAAACCCCTTATTCTCGCCAAAATCGGACATCCGGAAGATATCTTTACCTTCCAGGAAAAACGGCCGTTTCTCGCTGAGAATAGTCGGATATCGGTTCAGGTTCAATGTATAAGGATCAGACTCGATCTGGGCAAAATCAGGGTATAGCGTGCTGTTGAGCGTCGTCTGCGGCGTGATATCCCACTTGATATTCAAGCTGCCGCTCGGTTTGATCTTCATGCTGTCGGTCCCGCTGCTGTCAGAATATGACCGGTGCCGGTCGTCCCGCACATAAACTTCAGGATACAGCTCAAAATTGTATCCCTGCACCCGCGGGTCAACGCCGGTCATGACCGGCCACTTCGAGATCAATTCTCCTTCTTTTTGCAGCGTCTCGGTCCAGTAATCAGTCTCATGGTTTGCCGCGATATACCTCATGAACTGTATCCCCCACTGATCAAGACCGTTCTTATACCTTATCGTCTTGAAGGGTATTTTAAATTCCGCGACATATTGATTATCATAGAATTTGATCGCGAAATACCACACCCCATCCCATGAATCGTCCATGGTCCGGCCGTCATCAAGGATCCACCCGTCATCATATATACCGCTGCCATTGATGAGAAAATAATAGGCCGTGGTCTTGCTGCCGAACGGATCAATACCCACGGCGATAAAATCTTCCGCGGTCGTAAGATTAGCTATCATTTCGTGGCTGTCAGCGTGGCAGACAAAAGCAAAATACAAATTACTGTGGTCTTGTAAGACATAAACTTCCGTTTTTTCAGTGCTTTTTTCCATTTCATAGGGTTCATACTGGATAAAATCATAGGCCGAATCAGCCTGGTTCCACACTTCATCAATAATTCCATCGATCCTGGGACTTATCGCGGTAAAGTGCACTTCCAGCGATTTAGGCTGGGTTTGAACCTGACAAAATACGATCGTGGCAATTACGATCATTAAGTGCATATTTGGCTCCTTTTAATATTATACGTAATTATATTGAAAAAGTTTCATATTTCCATAACATCCTTTACTTTTCAGTGTTGCTGATTATAATAGCGAGATCACAACAGCGAGGTAAAAAATGAAATCCATAATAAATAACATCGTTCTTTTAGCATTTAGCGCTGGGATCATGGCAGCCCAAGCTCAAGAGACTCTTGGCTTTAAAGATCTGCGGTGGGCGTATGATCTGACGCCTGGCACTAAGCTGGTATACTCGATCGAGGACCGCACGACCCTGTCCAATACCGAGAATGGCCGCGTCGGCACAATGACGGTCTGGACGATCAGGCAGAACGACGCCAGGGACCTGCACGTGGTGATAAGCGGCGTCATGTTACCTTACCGGCTCCGACCGGAAAACGAGCGCGATGACTATCCACCGGAATTTAGTTACGCATTCTGTGACCTCAGCCCCAATGGAACATACCGGGCCCACTGGGCGCTTGAACATACATATTTCCAGGACCTGTTCATCCCCATGCCCGCCAGCAGCGAACAGGCAGTGGCAGGATGGGGATCCGGCGAGCTCCAATTTGCAGAAAAAGAGCATTACCGGGCCCAGTCCGAAACGGTTTCTGACTCGACGGTGACTCTTTCGGTCGTGCGAGAAAGCCCGCTTGACCGGATCCACGGGATATCAAATGCATCGCTGGTGGTCTTCAGGGTCAAAGATGCCGGCATGGTGCCGACATCCAAAAAACTGATCAAAGACCGTACCGGCGGCATCCATACTGAAACAGCGATCACGCTGGATTCGGTAGTCCAGTTCGATCTCGCCGCCATGAGGGATTTTTTCAGCGAAGCCGACATCTACTTTGCCGCTGATTCAGCTTACGATAACTTTGTATCCAATGCCGAGGAAGACCCTGCGCATGCAGTAGAATGGCTCGCTGATGCCGAGTCAATACTGGTCAAAGCCCGGTCGGATATTATTCAGCCCGAACTGAAAAGCATTGTCGCGCAATGGACCGACGGATTTGTCTCTGATTCACAGTACATCAACGACATGATCAGAAAAAGGAGCGAGATCATTGGAAAATCAGCTCCCGCCTGGAACGCGGTTGATTTCAAGGGTAAAAAACACTCTCTGAACAAATATAAAGGAAAGGTGGTCGTGCTTGATTTCTGGTACAAGAACTGCCCATGGTGCATCCGGTCAATGCCGGCGCTCAAACGCGTTGCCGAACGTTTCAAAGACAAGCCTTTCGCCATCATCGGCATGAACGTGGACAAGAACGAGGATGACGCCCTGTTGGTCATGGACACGCTCCAGCTGAATTATGTCAATGTTAAAGCCGGCGAGATAAACAAGCTCTATGGCGTGACCGGCTACCCCACGTTATTCATCATCGATAAAAAGGGCAGGTTCTACGACATGCGCATCGGGTATACCCCGGACCTTTACGAAACATTGGTAATATCGGTTGAAGCTGCACTGGCGAAATAACGGTAGAATAATTTAGTTATTAAGTAATTATGTAATTAGGCAAATAAAAAAAGCGTCCGCGTATTCTAATCCTGATCGCTTAAGATCGTCCGCACCTTTGCCTTGCATTCTTCACAAAGTTCGCCGGTTTCGTTATCCACGGTCCTGATCGTACCTTTGGCGTCCTCCATCAAACACCCCTGGTTGGGGCAGTGGTCAAGACCAAAGTTGTGACCGAGTTCGTGGTTGACGACCTTGACCAGGCGTTCATGAAATTTCTGGACCGAGACTTTTTTCTTTCCCAGGCGGTACGTGGAGATCACGCATACGCGGCCCGGCATGTAGCCGAGTCCAAAAATACCCCAGTCATAATATTTTCCCTTGGTCGTGGAAATGTCCTTCCTCGTAATACCCAGGATCATAGTGTATCGTTCAAAATTACCAATACTGTCCAGGTATACAAGGATCTTTTCCGCACGGTACCGTTTGCCCGGCTTGTAGTAGGCTTGTCCTGGCATTCCCATGCCGGGCAGGACCGCGACCTCGACTTCATATAACGAAGTTATCCCTTCAATAATATTATTAATAATGACCGTATCGACCGTTCCCAACGGCTGGACCGCGAGCATCAGCCGGCATGTATCTGACCATTCTGATGCCTGGCCAAAAAGGCATGTCATTGACAATGATAATATCGTGATCAGCATAGTCATGGCTCCCTCTCTATTGTTACCGCAATGCCCTGGAAAAACACCAGGTCGGAATCAAACATTTTGCCGATGGCCGGCATCTCGTGAACGCTTACCCACCGGTATTCTTTTACTTCCAGAGGATTGGCGCTGATCTCATCATCAATGTGTCTTACCACCCACCAGTGCAGCCGGTATTCCTTGTTATGGGTCAGGCATTCCCAGACTTTTTTTTCCGGCTCTACGGTGATCCCGAGTTCCTCCTTTGCCTCCCGTATCACTGCTTGTTCCTGGGTTTCATCCTTTTCAACCGCACCCGTTACCGGACACCAGTAGTCCTCAGACGCGTCTTTTTTAGCCCGTCTGATGAGCAGATATTTATCCGCCTTGTTAATAATAACTACCGCAACCGCATCCTTCATCTTAACAAAATGCATTTAGCTGCGGTTGACATATCACCGGCTCTTAAGGTCACAAAATAAATGCCGCCGGGAAGCCTGCTGCCGGTGTCGTCTTCGCCGTGCCAGGTGAACGGTTTTGTTGCGTTAAAAACAATGCTTCTGACCCTCTGCCCTGCGCTGTTGTAGATCGTAGCATGGACGCTCGAAGTAAGAGTCAATGGCCAGCGGATCGTCACGGCCCGTGAAAAAATTGTTGGACCGACAACAGCACGCAGCAATGTGCTGTTTCTATTTTCCGATATCAAACTTGCAGGCGCGCTGGCCAGGCATATTCCGCCGACCGCTTCGTACAGCATCTTGTATGCGGTGCCGTCGAAGACCACATCGGGAGCCCAGGGACCGCCAGTATCGACCGGTGGATCAAAGGTAGAGAGCACGGGATTGCCCCCGTATTTGATCCAGTTAATGCCGTCGGTCGAGGTCGCATACCCCACGCGCGACGTATCGAGCGTGCTGTCAGCTGCATAATCGGCGATCGAAGCCCCAACATACCACATTTCATAAATGCCGCCGGTCTTTCGAACACCAGGCACAGAAACCCACCCATCATCGAAAGAACCAGGCGCGCCGACATCGAGCACGGGATTATGTAACGTATCTTTGATCCAGATAGAACCGTCGCCTGACGTAGCTCGGCCGATGCTGATCCGTAAGTCGCTCGGCAGACCGGGTCCATAACCGACGCCGGTGTACCACATCTCATATAGATCTGACACTGAATCGTACAATACGGCTGGTGACTCGACCCAGAAGCCATCCCACCCCATCAGTTCGCCCTTTTCCAGGACCGGGTTGGCCGGATCTTTAGTCCAGCTTATCCCATTGGTCGATGTCGCCATGCCGATCGCTGAATAAACGACGGACAAAGAATCACCGTAGTAGTAAAGCTTGTAGCCATTATTATCGTGGATGATCGCGGGCGTGTCCAGCCAGCGTGAATCCCAGGCACCAGGAGATCCCACATCCAGCACCGGCATGGGCGGATCCCTTTTTATCCAGTCAACGCTGTCGGTCGAATACGCGTAACTTATTCTACCTCTTAAGATTGAGTCTCCGATATAGGCGACACCGGCTGCGGCATAGTACATCTTGGTCGTGTCGTTCTCGAATACGCAGGTTGGCTGCCCGATCCCGGCCCACTCCCAGATCCCGGCCAGCGTCGTATCTTTCGTCATCACCGGGTTGTTCAGATACTTTGTCCAATTGGTCTGGCAAAAGCCAATTCCAGCCGCGATCAGGATCAGCATCGAAATTCCTCTTTTGATCATAGGATATCACACGCTTAGTCTTACAGCAGACATTTTTCCTAACGGCATATACTCGATCTGCCTCAGCTTCAGCTGCAGCAAACAAAAACTCGGGTCTTTGTATATTTTCCAGAAATATTTGAAGAATGGTATCGCTTCTGAGAGTTCTTTTTTAACTGACAAGCTCTTTACGATCAATGCCCTTCCGCTGCCCCTGACATAACCACTGTGTTTATTTGTCTTAAGCAGCAAACAAAATTCAATTGCCGGGTTGCGTTTGATCTGACACACTTTCGCGTCGCTCGACGATGTCGACACCCATAGTTTCCGTTTATAATGGATCATTGTCACCGGCCTGACCCGTGGTTTTTTACCGTCCGCCGTCGCCAGGTAAATAACCTGTGTTTTCTTGAACAATTTCCAGACATCGTTTAACGTTATCTTCTTCTTCCTTTTGACCATGATCACCGCCTTTTTTCTATCCTATAGAATATCAACTCGAAGTCAAGGCCGCCTTAACTGCCGCATATCGATGCATGCACATATATGCATATCTGCAATTGCACAGTTGAAAATAAGCTAAAGGAATGTTCCCTCAGCCACCAATCTGACCTTGCCTCCGACCAGGACTTCGATCTTTCCTTTTATGTTCCGGGCCTTGAGATACAATCGCGAACGCCGGCCGATCTCGTATCCCTGTTCAACCTTGACCGATATCACATCCGTGCCGAAATACCTGTTCTTCACGAGATACCCGGCCAGACATCCATTCGCGCTGCCCGTTGCCGGGTCCTCGGGAACGCCGTAAAAAGGCGCAAAAACCCTCACGTTGAGGTCATTCTGTTTGCTGTAGGTCTGGGGGCATAAGACCAGGATGCATCGCGCTTTTGCGCCTTTTATCAGCGTTTTGAAATCCCCGATATTCATCATCGCCTTTTTGACCGCATCAAGGTTCTTCAGCGGCGCAATAATAAAGGGCAGGCCCGTCGATACCTCCTGAACCGGGAACCTTCGGTCGATCGCCGCCGGCTTGATACCCAGGGCTTTTGCTATCCTAAGCGCATCGAAGTACTTTCCAAAAACCGGGGTGTTCTGTTTCATCCACAAGATACCTGGGGTTTTGCCCAGATACTTGAATTGAACCGGTATCTGCCCCACTTTCAGGTTTAGCTTGACTTCATTCACCTTGCGGCGCATCAGCATTTGCTGTATGACATAAGCCGATCCCAGTGTTGGATGTCCGGCAAACGGAACTTCCTCTTCGGGCGTAAAGATCCTGACATCCCAACCGCCATTATTTTCCTTATCAGATCTGATAAACGTAGTTTCCGAAAAATTAGTCTCGCGCGCGATCTTTTGCATGGCCTTTGCCGGAACGTTGCCGGCATTGATGAACACGGCCAGCTGGTTGCCCGCAAATTCCTGCTCGGCAAATACGTCGACGATATAGAATCTCAAATCTTTCGCCATGGATCCTCCGGTTTCATATAAAGCATTGTCTTTTCGTATTCCAGGGTAGTCTATAATACGGATCGTCTTTTGTCAAGATGCCGTTGAATCAGTTCGCGGACAGGAGTTTTACCGGAATATTGATACCGCGTGGGGGCTGCCCTGCGGGCAGCCCCCTGTGTTTCTTACTTAGAAACCTATGCTGGCGCCTAGCTGGATCCGAAACGGACTACCGTAGTTGACCGGGTTGTTATAGAAATCAGCCAGGGCGTCCATATAGCTGCTCTTCATCTCGGTCGCCGCGACCACGCCGTCGTGATTGAAGTCGGACTGCGGCGAATACCTGGTGCTGGTGAGCGTGAGCGGTCCGAATTGGTCAAGGCTTGGTTCCGGGTCGCCATGATTATCGGGTTCGCCGGTCGTCTGATACACGGCGATCACCTGTTCGGTATTGAAGAGGTTCTGAATGATCATGCTCAAACCCAGGCTGATCGGTCCGACCATGATCTGTTTCGATGCGTTCCAGTCGACATTCCAGCTCCCCGTCATCCGGGCGGAATTTTCATCGCCGATGCGGTCACCGCGCAGGTTCGTGGGCGTGTAGGGTTGTCCCGAATTGTAGGTGAACACGAACGAACTGGCCACGCTCTGCAGCGGGATGAGGATAAAATCCTTGGGCAGCTGGAGATCAAGGTTGGCATTTACCAGGTGCCGCTCGTCAAAATCCAGCCAGTAATCGATCACCGGCGGGTCGATCTGGAAATTGTAATAATCATTGTAGTATTCACCGGCGAACGAGGCCGTTCCTTTTGCGAATTGCAGTGTGTAGCTTAAGCCCAGTGCCCACATGCTCGACATGATCTTGTCGATCCTGAATTCAAATCCCTTTACGTTACCGTAGTCAACGTTGAAGTACTGGAAATAGGTGATCGGGAGCGCCGGCACCTTCCGAATCTGGGAGAGGTCGTATATATCCTTGAAATAGGTCGTGAATCCGAACACCAGGACATCCGACAATTGGTTTTCCAGGCCGAACTCGTACATGATCGTCTTCTGGGGTTTGATGAAGATGTTGCCGATGATGGTATTGCCGCGGGTGAGCGCGACCCGGACGACCGCCGTATCCGTGACCATGTAAAGATTCTGGAGCACCGGCAGCTGGAAATAATGCCCGTAATTGAACCGGAACTTCATGCGGTCCGTGACCGGCAGGGAAAAACCCAGCCGCGGTGATACCTTATAGCTGTTGTCCGCCCAGGTCAGCGTGTCACTCAGGAAATCGCCAGGGTCGCCATAGGTGTAGGTCCTGGGATCAAAATAATCAAGGCGCATTCCGACCCGCGCAATGAGACCCTCGAAATCCATTTTGTCCTGCACGTAAGCCGCAAACTTGATGGGTGAGCGTTCGTAGTAATCCCAGAACGGATTGTTGACCCAGGGCAGATTATTGTCATAGTAGCTCATATTGTACTTGATCATGTCGCCCCCGGTTTTGAACTCGTGGATCTTGCCGATCGATTGAGTGACATCGAATCTGCCCTGCATATCCTCATTCGCCCAGTAACGCCACACGCGGAAATCGCCATACGTGTAGAAAATCCCCTCGATCCCGTAGGGATTATACCGTAGCGCCTGCACATCACGGTCGGTGTACTCTTCATGGTACTGCATTACGCTGTCAACGATGACCTGCCGTGCCGGCAGTCTGTGGTCTGTGAGGTATGGGATCAGGTGTTCGGCTTTCATCCGGTAATCCTCGTACCATTTCCGGTCATGGTCCGATTCCCATGCATAGTCGCGCGTGCCGAAGATCTGCTGGAAACTCGTGTAGCCGAGTCTCAACGATGTCAGAGTTTTGGCGGATAACATATAATTGAAGGTCATTGACCCGATCACGTTTTTTTGACGGTTCATGGGAACATTGGCAAAATATTTCATCTTGGGATCGTTGATCGGGCCATAGATGATCCATTGTTCGCGGGAATTGTAAGCCGAGGCCGTCACCTTGCCTTTGGCATTAGGGAGCAGGTACGTAAGGCGGGCGTTTCCGCGGTATTCTTGACGCGGAGATTCCACCTTGTACTGCGCTGCCTGGTAGGACTTGGTCGACATGAGTTCGACGGACAGAAAATACCTGAGACGGCTGGTCAGCGGGAATGGACCGCCCACTGATAAATCGTAGAGGCTGTACCCGCAATTGAACTTGTCAAGCTTGTCCGATACCAGGAACTGGTCCGTAAGATAGCGCACGCTGCCCGACGGTTTTGAACCGCCTTCTCGCGTTACGACATTAATGATGCCGGAAAGCGCGTCTCCGTATTCAGCGTCAAATCCGCCGCTGATCACCGATACCTCTTCGATCGCTGACGGGCTCATGTCAGCCGACACGTTGCCGGTCTGCGGTACCTTCGTAATTATCCCATCGACAAAATATGTGATCTCTTCGTTCCGGCCGCCCCTGATATGCGTGCCCAGATTGCTTTGCACGACTCCGGCCTGCAGTGATATCACCTGATTGATGGTCGTGACCGGCAGGCGGCTAATGTCCTGCGAAGTCACGGAACGAGAAGTCTGGGTCTGGGAAACGACGATCGGCTCTCTTACCGCGATCGAGGTCACGCCTTCGACCTGGATAATGGTCGGTCTTAGGCGGAAATTAAGGACCGTGGTCTGGTCAGCGTTCACCACCACGCTCGTGTACGTAAAGGGATCATATCCAAGGTATGAAGCCATAACCGCATAGGTCCCCGCCGGAACATACAGCACGGAATAAACACCCTTCTCGTCGGTCGCGGTGCCCAGTTCCGTACCCTCAACTATCACGTTAGCGCCGATCAGGGGATCTCCCGTCTCACTATCCACGGCTCGACCTGTTATTTTTCCATACTCGGCACCAAAAAGGTGCATGCTGATGATCAAAAGGCAAGCGATGAATCGTATCATGTGTCACCTCCGATCTACTGTATATCGGAACCTCACAGAATAATCACAGGATTGTCATGACTGGGCAGAATTTCGGGATTTTACGGTATTAACAGGTAGTGGCGGTTATTTCAGGGATTTCTGGTAGATCTGCGCCGCTTCATCCGATGGTTTATCGATACCCAGTTCTTTCAGGTTGCTGGACAGCATTTCAAATTGCTTTCTAATACCCTTCCTGTCACCCATCGCTGAGTAACACCTCATGATCCCGATATGGGTGGTCTCATCATAAGGGTCGTATTGCAGCGCACGGGCATAATAACGGACGCTTTTATTGTATTCTCTGGCTTCATAAAAATAAACGGCTATTTTTTTGCAGATCTTAAGTGTCGCTTCGCGGTAATAGGACCGGATATTACTGGTCCAGTCATCGATCGTCTCGCAACAGAAATCACCCCGGTACATTTCCAGCGCCTTCTCATACAGCCTTACGCTGTAAGTACGGTCTAGTTTCTCATGCATCTCCGCATCCTTGACGATCGCGTCGAATCGCTGCAGATCGGTTTTAACGATAAACGCCGGGTTGAAATAATAGCGCTGGTTCCGGTATACGATCAGCTGCTTCGCCGGGATAACGGTCTTGCTAATTTCCTTGATCAGGTTCCTCAATGACGATATTTCAACCTGCAGGCTATGTGATGCGTCATGCAGATCCTTGTCCGGCCAGAACGCGTCGACGAACTGGTCCTTGGTGCAACCGTTCTGCTGGTTGACCACGAGGAAGACGAACATGGTCCGCGCATTTCTCGTACGCCAGTTCGGCGTCACGGTCCTGCCCTGCCCGTCGCGAAGCGTAAGATCGCCGAGAAAACTGCAATCCAGGTCGACCGTTCCTTTGGCTGCGCTGATCGTATTGAGCAGCCGTTTTGCCTCGTAACTATCTATGGATCCAACGATGCCCGTCAGATATTCCTTGCCGATATCGTTTTTCAATCCGAATTCGATAAGCGCAATATCGATATGGCCCTCGTAGATCAAGAACGCATCGTATTCCTGGCCCTGGGCGATGGTGACGGCTTTTCCCAGTGCGCTGGCGGCCTCCTTGCGGTCATTCAGGACAAGGTATGTACCACACATCTTGTAAAAAGCGCGCATCCGCATGTACGCCTGGTCAAAGCGCACGGCCTTTTTCAACGCCTTGTCATAATATCGCAGTCCATCGCGATGCTGCCCTTTTGCCTGCTGGATATCGCCGCCGACCAGGTAATATTCGATCATGGGTGCGGGCGGTGTCCTGGCCGTCAGCAGCGGTTCCAGTTCCCGCATGGTCTTTTCGCTCTCGGCGATCCGTCCCATCTGGAGATAGGTCATGGTGATACTGAGCAGGATCGATATTTTGAACAGCTTTTCATTTGACGGCACCATCCCCAGTATGCCGCGGTAGCACTCGATCGCCTTGATATAATTCCGCTGCGCGTAGTACAGGTCGCCCTGTGCGAAAAGCCGATAAATGTCGTGTGAATGGTCATTGTAGCGGTCGGCGAATTCCCGCGCCCGTCCGAGATTGGCATCGGCTTCCATGAGGTGGTAATTGTAAATGTTCACCATTGCCGCGTCCGCGTACATTTTCCCCAGTTCAAAAAAGATCTTGCCGCTCTCGAATTGCGAGAAGATCTCCCGGAAGACTTCTTCCGCTTTCTTGTAATTGCACATCGCCCAGTACAGGTACGCCAGGTTCTTAAGGACCTGGATCTCAAGTTCAAAATCGCCGATGCGGCGGGCAATGGCCAGGGCGTCGCCGAGATATCTCTGGGTCATGGAAAATTTTGACAGCAGCCGGTATGAGTTCCCGAAACTGACAAGGATCTCGATCTTGCGCCTGATGTCGTTCTTGGACGTCAGCCGCAGTGCCTTCTTGAATAAGATGAGGGCTCTCTGCGGTTCTGCGATATACAGGTAGAGCGACCCGAGTATATAATAAGCCTCACTGAGGATCCTGACATTCCCCCGACGGTGAAAGACCGCAATGATCGGCTTGATGATCTTCATCGCCTGATCGATCCGGCCCAGGTAAAGAAGCATCCGGGCTTTTTTCAGGATAAGACCGGGATAATCGGCGATCACGGTTTCGGGAAAACCGTCGATCAAGCTGACATATGATGAGTATTCGCCGGAGAACCGCCATACCCGGTAATTCTTTTCCAGGATCCCGGCGGCTCGGCCGTAATTCTCGGCTTTCAGGAAATAGCTCACCGCCGTTGTAAGTTCACGATTTGTCAGATAGAAATTCCCCAGGGTATAATACAGCCTTTTGATCGTCCGGCTGGGATAGTATTCCCTCAGCCGGCGCAGCAGGAAATCATGGAACAGCGGATGACAGGTGTAGCGGCTGCCGACCCGCGTGACAAAGATGTGTTCATGTTCCAGATACCCGAGCACCTTTTCCGACCTTCTCGTCTGCAGCAGGCGATTGCACACGTCCACGCTCAGAAAATCGAGGATCGAGGTGTGCATGAGGAATTTTCTTATTTCCGCGGGCTGGCTTTCAAATACTTCACCCGCGAAATAATTGAAAATATCTTCGCCCGATGTTATGTAATTGTTGAAAGCTTCGCTTGCTCTCGACCCGCCGATGGCGCTGAGCTTCTGCAGGATGAGCTGAATGGCGGTGATCCATCCTTCGGCGTGCTCTTCAATGTGCCCGACCGTGTCGCCCGGGATCTTGAGCCCATAGACATCCCACAGCAGGGACTGCAGCTCTTTTGTCGTAAATCGCAATTGTTCCTTCTCGATCTTCAAGAGCTCCTGTTTGGCCGATAAATAGTCGAGATTCAGCCGCGGCGTGGCGCGGGATGCGATTATCACGTGAAGATTAACCGGTGCGTTGTGCAATAGATAATCGATCATGCTCGCGATCTCACGGTTATGCAGAATATGATGGTAGTCATCAAGGATGAAGAAAAAATCATCTTTGAATTTCTCCATGAACACATTGATGAACGTGCCCACGATTATCTGGACATCCCTCGTGTACGGGATAATGCTCGCCAGCCTTTCCCCGAAACCGCTGGCATGGCGGTTCATGCCCTCGGCGACGTAACGCAGGAATGTCGCCACATCATTGTCATGGGTATCAAGATTATAAAAGAAAAAAGGAGAAGAAAGTTCCTCACAGAACTGCGACAAGAGCGTCGTCTTCCCGTAACCCGCGTCCGCGCAGACCAGTATCAGCTTTTTGTCGGTGTTGTTCCTGAGAATGTTCAGCAGCCGCTCGCGGCGCAGGATCCGGCCCCGGGCATACGGCGGCTGCAATTTGGTCAGAACCAGCGGTTTGGATTCAGTCATGAAAACCGGGGCTGGCGGGCTTGAGTTTTTTTTAAGAAATGGCTCTGGAACCATTTAAATCCGTATTCTTCCATGATCGTCATGAACTCATCGTTGTTGTCAGGCATAATATCCGCCCGGTAATGAAGTCCAAAGTAGCGCTGCGCCGCGTTTATATAACCGGTTTTGCGGATACGTTCAATGCACTTTTTGGCGAACCGCTCACCTTCAACTTTCGCGCATACCTCATAGATGGTCTTTAAACGGCCGCTGGTAATATCCACCTTCAGGTTGGAATATTTTTCATTGAATGCGTCCTTTAGTTCCCGCGCTTTAAGCCGATGGTACTTGTTATTGTGGACGATGACTTCCGGACTAAGTTTCTTGCGCGGATGCAAGGTTCCCCGCGGATAACCCAGGCACACCAGAACGACCGGGAACACGCACCGGGGAAGCCGGAACATGGTCCGCAGCCTCCTGAAACATTCCAGCACCGTGCCGATGTATACTGAACCCAAACCCATGGCGTCGGCCGCGGTACAAACCGTTTGCGCGCAGACCACCGTATCCTGGAAAGAGATCCAGAAATGGCGGAATGATCTTGTTGCCGAAAACGGCGCGCATTCGATCTGGGCCCATTGCCTGATCCGGTTCCAGTCAATGCAGAATAAAAGGTCGACCGGAGCGCGGGCGATGAAATCCTGGTCGCAGAGGTCCGCCAGCTCCCGCTTGGATGAAGCCGATGTCACCTTGATGATAGAGTAAGGTTGCAGGTTGCCGCCGGTCGCCGCGTGAGTACCCGCCATGAGTATCGTCTTGATAACCCGGGCCGGAACTTTTCTGTTTAAAAAACTGCGGCAGCTTGCCCGTTCCATTAGCGATCTGACGGTCTGATCACGGCACGTTCCGCGCGTCAACGTCTCCGCGCCGTGATGGGACGGCCATTTCCGACCGGGCATATTCCATTATATGTAATGCCGCTTTGCTGTCAACCGTGTACCTGGCGCTGTAGTACGCGATCCCCGATGGAACCGTCTTGCAATCAGGGATTTTCTGGATACAATAATCCACAAGGAGATGCCATGAAAAAATACATCGTATTGTTCATACTAATATCGACTTTTGTGTGCCTTGAAGCCAAAAGTCTGAGACGGTCAACGCTGCCCCTGCTTGAGATCGGCCCTAAGGCGAGCCTGTATATTTCGAATGATATTGCGCTGGGTATCGGCGCCGAATTGGTCTGCAACCCCGTCCGGAATATAGGCATCAGACTGGATGTCACAGAATTACGTTTTGGCGGCAATACTATATTTTACTTAAACTGCAATTCATCACTTGATGGTTTGTTCTACATACCCATGCGTGGGTTCGAACCATATGTCCACGGCGGTGTGGGATTCATGTTCGTCGATAATGAAGGCTCTGCCGGCAGCAGTACGTCGTTCACGATGCGCTTTGGCATGGGTGGTTTGTTCCCAATCAATAACCGTACCAATTTTTTCGTTGAACCAGGCATCGTCGTCGAAGACCTTGGAGACAATACTAATGCCATTTTCCGGCTCTCGTTCGGAGCCCGCTTCGGCGTGTTATGAGAAAAGAATCCCGGCCGTAAGTCATAATATACTTCCTCGATACTGCGGTATGTGACTGATCCTTGCTAAACAACATCCTTCGTAAAACCACCAAAGCTTCAGCGACCTATCGGCAGAACCTCAAACTGTTCTCACTGAACGCCCGATTATTCCTTGTCGGTACGTTCTTCATGGGGATGGGTTTTTCCGGTTTCATGCTGCTGTTCAACCTGTATCTCAAAGCCCTTGGTTTCCCGGAAGGACGGATCGGCAATATCATAACCGCTTCGACGCTCGGTACGCTCATCATGGCGGTCCCGGCATCCGCCCTGATCCGGTCGTTTTCCATAAAAAAGATCCTGATCATAGCGACCCCGATCTCGGTCCTTTCCTATGCCCTGATCGTAACCACGACCAGCTACTCGATCCTGTTGACCGGCGGTCTGGTATCCGGACTAGCCACGTCCTTTTTCCAGGTCGCCGCGGCGCCGTTTTTCATGCGCCATTCGACCCCCCAGGAACGGCCCTATCTGTTCAGTTTAAATTTCGCGTCTTCACTGATCGCCGGTGTCATTGGCAGCTTTCTTGGCGGATATTTGCCGGGGCTGATCGAAAGCACAGGCCTTTCGGTGATCACGACTTACCGTTTCACGTTGTACATATTCGGCGGTCTCGTTTTTGTGGCGATCATCCCCTATTTGCTCATGAGAGATGTAAAGCCGGATTCCAGCGTGTCACAGAGGGACCTTAACCAGGCGGTCAGGAATGCCGGCATTTTGGCGCCGTTGACGACCGATCGTGCCACGATCATCAAGCTGTTCCTCCCCAATCTGGTCACCGGTCTGGGCGCGGGTCTGAGCATACCGTTCATCAACCTGTATTTCAAAAGCGTTTTTTCTTTATCTACGCATTTGATCGGTATCTTTTACAGTTTATCGCAGATCGCTATGATCATGGGTCTGCTGATGGCTCCCCTCTTTGCTGAAAAGATCGGCAAGATCATGACGGTCGTCCTATCCCAGCTTTTTTCCATCCCCTTTTTAATTATCATGGGGCTCACCCATAGCCTTCCTTTCGCCGTCGCGGCTTTTCTCGTCCGCGCGTCGCTTATGAACATGGCTCAACCGCTGTTCACGAACTATGCGATGGAACGCGTGCGGAGCGAGGAGCAGCCGCTGACCAACGCGCTGCTGGTCATCGCCTGGACCGCCGGTCGGGGCTTGAGCGCCAGTTTCGGCGGACTGCTGATCGAACGCTACACTTATGCCGTTCCTTTTTTCGGCACGAGCCTGTTGTATCTGGTATCGACAGCACTGATCTTTTATTTTTTTAAAAAACTCTCGTAGGAGGCACCATGCATATCCTGATGATGATCTTGGCCATTACCGCCGCGGGTGGCGACCAGGGCAGTCCCGTTGCCCCGGTAGCCAAGCGGACACCGAAGGTGGACACGCTTTTTGGCGATATCAGGACCGACGATTACTATTGGCTCCGCGACCGGGATGACCCCGCCGTCCGCGCATATCTGGAAGCGGAAAATGCTTATGCCCAGCAGGTGATGGCACCAACCGAATCGCTGCAGGAAGCTTTGTTCCAGGAAATGGTCGGCCGGATCCAGGAGACCGACCAATCCGTGCCCGAGAAATTTGGCGACTGCTTTTATTACACCCGTACCGTGGAAGACAAACAATATCCACTCTATTGCCGTAAACAAGGTTCGCTTGATGCTCGTGAGGAGATCATTCTTGACCAGAATACAATGGCCGCGGGTCATGCCTATTTCGATCTGGGCGTGGTCCGGCCCAGCCCCAATAACGCCATGATCGCCTATACGGTCGACACCACGGGGAACGAGCAGTACACAATGTATATCAAGGATCTGACCGGAGACAGCCTGATCCATGATCAGCTCCCGGAGATCGAATACAATGTTGAATGGGCGCTTGATGACCGCACGATCTTTTACATGACCTGCGATCAGACTTATCGCCCCTACCGTCTGTATCGCCACCAGATCCTCAGCCACGGCAAAGACCGCCTTTTATATCAGGAAGATGACGCGATGTTCTATATGGACATCAAGATCACAAGAAGCCGGCAGTTCCTGCTGATGACCCTGGGCAGCAAGACAACGACCGAGATCCGCTGCCTGAGCACGGATTTGCCGCAAGGATACTTAAAGACTATAGTACCCCGCCGGCATGGCATTGAATGTTATGTTGAACATCAGGGCAAATTTTTCTATATCATGACCAATGACCAGGCGCCGAACTTCAAGATCATGAGGACGCCGATCACCGGCAGCAGCGCCCCATGGAGCGAGATGGTGCCGGCCAGCGATTCCATATTCATTGAAGCGATTAATGCTTTCCAGAATTTCGTTGTCGTTTCGGAACGCATTCAGGGATTGCCGCAGCTGCTGGTCATAAACGTTAAGACCGGCAGCCGGCATTACATCAAGTTCAATGAACCGGCTTATGCGTGCTGGGTGAACCGGAACCCCGAGTATCACACTAGCGTGGTGCGTTATACCTACTCGTCGTTCGTCACGCCGACGACGGTGATCGATTACGACATGACCGATCAAACTTCAACGGTAAAAAAGGAGGATCTGATCAGGGGATATGACCGATCACTATACATCACGGAGAGGATCCTGGCCCGCGCACCGGACGGTAAGGGCATCCCCATCGTGATGGTCTATAAGAAAGGATCGCGCGGCAATGGACCAAGCCCGCTGGTGCTTGAAGGGTATGGAGCCTATGGCAGCTCTGAAGACCCCTATTTTTCTTCTGCCCAGCTGAGCCTGCTGGACCGCGGTTTCATCTGCGCGCTCGCCGCGGTTCGAGGCGGCGGCGAAATGGGAAGGCAATGGTACGAGCACGGCAAGATCCTGAATAAAAAAAATACTTTCACTGATTTTATCGCCTGCGCCGAGCACTTGATCGACAGCGGATATACGTCCCGCCGGCAATTGGTGATCGAAGGCGGGAGCGCCGGGGGGTTGTTGATCGGAGCCGTGCTCAATATGAGACCGGATCTGTTTTTCCAGGCCGTGGCCCAGGTCCCCTTTGTCGATGTCCTCAACACCATGCTCGACCCATCGATCCCTTTGACGGTCACTGAATACGAAGAATGGGGAGATCCGCATATCGAAAAGAATTATTTCTATATCCGATCGTACTCGCCGTATGACAACGTAAGCGCTCAGGCTTACCCCCACATGCTGGTGACCGCCAGCCTCAACGATCCCCGGGTAGGTTACTGGGAACCGGCCAAATGGGTGGCACGGCTGAGAGCTCAAAAGAGCGGCACCAACCTTCTGCTCTTCAAGACGAACATGGGTGCCGGACACAGCGGCGTCAGCGGTCGGTATGAGCGGTTCCGGGAAAGAGCTTATGAATTCGCTTTTATCATATCCCTCATGAAGATCCGTTGATCACACGCTATCGATTGACAGATAAGGCTTTTTGAATATATTTATGGTAATGATCCCGGATAAAACGAGCAAGGAGATCACTCAGATCGTAAAGAACGCGGGTGATCTTGAGATCAAGGGGAAAACCAAGGAAGCGATCGTCGAGTATGAACGGGCGGTGAAGGTCTGCCCGTCCGACGGCAACCTGTTCAACCACCTCGGCGATCTGTACATCAAGGTCAACCGCATCAAGGAAGCCGTTGATGCCTACATGAAAGGCATTGATATTTTCCGTAATGATAATTTCTACCGCAACGCGCTGGGCATCTGCAAAAAGGTGTTAAGGTACGATCCGGGCAATCTCGAGATCAACCTTATCATCGCGAAATTGCTGGTCGAACTGGATGAAAAAAGCGACGCGTCGATCTACCTTTTTTCTTATATCGAGCGGCAGATGGCATTGGGCAAGAAAAAAGAAGTCATGCAGGCTATTGAGTACCTTAAGGAACTAAAGCTGGCAGACCGAAGGTTTTCGGACAAGATGGCGCAAATATATGAAGAAGTCGGTGAGCCAGCTAAGGCAGCGGATGTGAAAAAAGAACCGGTCAAACCCGCTCCCGCCGCAAAGCCTGTTCATGAGATCCACGAGGTAATGACGCCCCCGCTTCTATCCGAAGAAAAAAGGGATTCTGCGGAAGTATATGATTTTCAGCCGGTTCTCGACGATCTGAATCGGAACGAAAGGCTGCTCACCGGCACGGTGGAAAAACTGGGCGGCACGGTCCAGGATATTGAAAGGGTGATCCTCGAGCTCCGCAAGGCCATGCGCCTTGACGAGATCATTTCAGCCCTGGACAAATCCCTTACGATCTTTTCCGATGAACAGAAAAAAACCATCGCTCTCCTCCAAAAATCACTGAGCAGTAACATCGAGACACTGCAAAAATCTGTCAGCTCGCACCAGCAGAGCGCCGAAAAGAGCAGCCACGAGCAGCAGCAGTTGTTCAAAGACCTGGAAGCGGCCCTGGCCACTCTCAACAAAAACCAGACATACCTGTCCCAGGAGATCTCGCGCAACCTGGAAAAGGTGAGCGTCAGCTTCAATACAACCGCGGACCGAAGCATGCAAGAGATCAAATCCATGATGACTCACTATGAAAAAGCGACGAACGACATGGTCTGCAGCCTGAGCGAAACGAAAGAATGCAATACATCGCTCATCAAACTTTTCGAAGACACCAAAACCGGGATCCTGACGCTTAACGGTTCCCTGATCAAGTTCATCGCGGCCCAGGAAACAAAAGAGAAAAAATTCACGCGCAACATCTACATCATCATCGGCCTTGCCGGCGCCATTGGCATCCTGCTGATTCTTTCCCTGATATTCAAATAACCATACTAGCCTGATACCCGGCGGTCATAACGCTGGATCATGATCCCGGCCACGATCAAAACGAGCCCCAGGATCGCGGGCGCCCTTATCGTCTCCCCCGCAGTGAAGCGGATGATCACGAATGATGAAGCGGACATCGATGTGAAGGTTACTCATCCCTTGAAATCCGGTCGAATATGGATACAATACCTCAACTTATGAAGGTGCTGTATTTTGATCCGATCCTCGGTGTCAGCGGTGATATGATCCTGGCATCGCTAATTGACCTCGGTGTGGCAGAAAAATACCTCGCGCAGAAACTGCGGTTCGCCGGGGATTTCGACCTGGTCGTGAAAAACGTGAACCGTTCAGGAGTCAGCGCGAAAATGTGCACGTTCGAGATACGGATGAAGATAAACGAAAACCGTTTTATTCCCCTGGTCACTCGCAGCCGCCTGCCGCAACACATCAAAAAAACAGCCATCACTATCATCCGGCGGATCTTTGCCGTCGAAAGGAAAGTACATCATACCCGTCATCTTCATCTTCATGAACTCGCGGATGCCGATACCCTGCTGGACATCGTGGGCGCCCTTGTCGCCATTGATTTCTTGAAGGTCGAGCATGTGTACACGCGTTCGATCAAAGCGGGAAGGGGATTTATCCAGACCCGCGAGGGATCGATGCCGGCATTCAATTTCGCCACCGCCCATCTGCTGCGCGGTTTCCCGGTGGAATTCATGCCGGTCAATGCCGAGCTCGTAACACCCACCGGCGCCGCTATCCTATCGACCATCGCCGAACCGACCGATGATCTAATCTTTATGTCGTATGACAGGGTCGGTATGGGCGCCGGCTCGAGAACGATCAAAGGCTATCCCAACGTGCTGCGCACTTTTCTGGGCAGGACAACGGATACCATCGGTGATGAATGCCTGGCGATCGAGACCAATATTGACGATATGAATCCCCAGGACTACGAGATCCTGTTTGAGCGCCTTTATCAGGCGGGTGCGCTGGAGGTCTTTTTGACGCCCGTGATCATGAAAAACAGCCGGCCCGGTGTCCTGCTCAATATCCTGTGCGAACGGTATGACCAACGCATCATGGACATCCTCCTGTCCGATACGACGACCCTGGGGATCAGGCTCAGGTTTACAAAACGGATAAAACTGTCGCGCCGGCTCCTGAAAATGTCCACGCCTTACGGTCCGATCCACATTAAGATCGCTGATCATGGGCGCGCCCCCCGGTTTTCGTTGGAATATCGCGACATCAAGAGCATCGCCCAAAAAACCGGCGCGTCGATCATTAAACTCCGGGAAGATCTGCTGAGGTATGTGACATCCAGATTGCCCGGCCTTAAAAGGTAAACAAATTGACGCTGACTTTGTCTAAATACAGGGAGCTAAGCGATGAAGAGATCATTAAACTTGTCAAGACCGGCGAGGTCGAGCCTTACGACGAGCTGGTTCGGCGAAACGAGGTCAAGATCCACGATCTTTGCTACAAGATGGTAAAAAATTATGATGACGCGCGGGATATGGCACAGGAAACGTTCTTAAAAGCATACCGGAACATAAACAAGTTCGACGGACGGTCCAAATTCTCAACCTGGTTATACCGGATCGCGGTCAATAACTGCCTTAATTTCCTCAAGCGCCAGAAACCGACCGAGGAGATCCAGGAGAATATCATCGAGACGCCGAAAAACAATCCGGTCGAGATCTACAAACGTAAACGCGCGAAGGAACTGGTCTATGAAGCGGTCGGGAAATTGCCGAATGTTCAGAAGACGGTTTTTACGCTCCGGGCATTTGAAGATCTGCCCTATCAGGAGATCAGTGAGATCCTGAAAAAACCTCTCAGCACGGTCAAGGTGAACTATCACCTGGCCGTGAAGAACCTTAAGACGATACTTAAGGGGAAAGTATGAACTGTCAGGAAATCCAGGAAAAGATAATAGATCTCATTTCCGGGGATGTCTCGCCCGAGGAAAAAATGATGATCCGCGAGCATATCGAAAGCTGTCCGATGTGCAGCGAGGAGTACGAGTTCATAAGCCAATGCGTCCAATGCTGGAGCCCGGCGGAAACCGAGAGGTTCTCCGCCACCTACTGGGAGGAATTCGAAATATCGATCCATGAAAAGATATGCCAGTGCAAACCAGTACGGATCATCCCCTACCGGATCATCATCCCCATCGCTGCCACCGTGCTCAGCGCCGCCGGCATATGCTATATCCTGTTCTTCAGGCCGGCCCCGAAAGAGGTCGTGAAACCGACCCCGTCTTCCCAGCAGTATGATCCCTACGAGGAAGTATACGAACTGTCACCTGAAGAACAGCAAGAATTCATAAAACTCATTAACCAGAAATATCCCGGCGACTAACCCTTTTTCACGTACCTATCGTGAGGACATCCGGTCAAGGATCGTCTTGACTTTAGCGGCGATCTGAATACAATAACCCCATGCTACGGAGGCACCCATGATGCAGACTTTCAGGAAAAATATGCGCTTGATCCTTTTCGTCGCGTTGGCCTCGTTCGCGCTCCTGATATTCTTCCAGTGGGGACTGGACATTACCGGCATCAAGACCGCCCCCGAGACCAACATCGTGGTTGTCGACGGCTCTCCGATATCCTACAACGATTATACGCGTTACGTGCAGGGCAAAGAAAATACGCAAAAAGGGATCACCCGCGATGAGATCTGGACCATGCTGCTGGATGATATCATGTGGAATAAACTGATCCAGAAAGAACGCGCATTCATCACGGATGAAGAGGTCTGGGCGATAATCAAGAATAACCCGCCAAGACAGATCTACGAGTCTGAATACCTCAGGAATGAAAAAGGGGAATTTGACTACAACAAATACATCGCCCTGCTCAGGGCGCCGGAAAGCCAGATATGGCTCCAGGAATACGAAATGAACATTCGCCGTGAACTGCCGCGGGAGAAGATCCGTTCCCTGGTTTCGACCATGGGATGGGTATCTCCCTTTGAGGACAGCATGGCGGCGGTAAAACAAACGACAACTTGCGCTTTTTCCATGGTGAGCATGCCTATATTCAAGCTCCGCGTTCGCGTTAAGACCGACAGCGCGGAAGTAGTCACCTATTACAATGAACACAGCGATGAGTTCACGACCCCGGAGTCAAAGATCGTTAAGTACGTGTTTTTCGAGCGGGTGCCGTCAAACGGCGATACGAATGATGCGCGAGCGCAGATGGATGATTTCCTGTTCCGGATGAACGAAGGCGAGAATTTTGATTCGGTCGCGCGTGAAGTATCCGATGATACTATTGTCGAGATCTCGTTCAACAATACCGGCGAATTACCCGGCCACCTGGCCGGACCGTACCAGGAACTGAAGGACGGTCAGACCTCAGGCATCATTGCCGGACCAGCCGGATTTGAAGTCATACAGCGGGTCAAAAAAGGGCTCCTCCGCCAAGCTAAATCCATGATCAGGGTATCCCCGTCAACGATCGGTGACATCTATGATCGGATCGAGGCGTTCAAGGAAGCGGTCAAAGCAAATGGATTTGAAAATGCCGCCGAGGAATACGGTTTAGAAGTTCACAAGAGCTATCCATTGAATCCGGCGAAAGTCACCTTTCCGATCCGGGATCCCGAGGAGTTGTCAAAATTTCTCTCAAAAAATGACCTGCGGCAGATCGCGGGACCGATGAACAGCATGGCCGGATATTATCTCTTCATGCAGGATTCCGTGATCCCGGCCAAGACCTTGGACTTAAACCAGAATTTTCTGGTCGTGAAAGCGCGGTACGAACGTGAAAAATTGAAATCTGAGCTGGCCCAGTACATGGACCGGACCTATGCACTGCTGTCACCCAGCAGAACGCTGGATCAGGTCGCCGCGGAGGACACGGTTCTCCTATTTCAGAAGGACGTAAAGAATGTTTTTCAGATCCAGCGGGAATACGGTGTTGAATTTGCCGGCACCGTTGCTGCTCTTGAGCCTAATCAGACCTCGAAACCGCTCATAACAGACTGGGCCGGATACATCATTCGTTGCGACGCCCGGACTGCGGTGCCTTTTGATTCATCCATGGCCGGGTACCTGCAGATGGCGCGGCAAATGCGCCTGCAAGTCCTGAGTCAGAGTATTTTTACGCCAAAGAAGATCGTCGATAATCGGGATAAATTTTTCGAATAGTCCCCTTAAAGATCACCTTTTTCGTCACTCCAGCAGGTAACCAAGCAATCCCCGGCCGATCTGGATATCAGGTATTTCCTTTATGCGGACTTTGAAATCGTAGCGCCAGCTGTCGGCCAGCTGGCTGAACGTGAACACGCCTTCCCAGCAGTGAAGGTTCCTCGTCAGGCCGATGCTGTAATCCACGAGCTTTCTGGTTTCGTAGTCATACCGACCCGAATATGCGACCAGCCAGTTCCTGGTCGGTTTTATGTCGCCATTGAACCATAACTGGTACTGGCCGCCTTTTGTGTAACTTTGACCTATGGTCAATGACAGATTATCGGTCTTGATCTGCAGCCCGTTCGTTGCCGTGTAAGTATAATCCCTGGTGTAGATATTGTATGATCCCTCAAGACGATTGGTAAAACCCGTTACCGGTTTGGGGAACGGATTCAATGGCAGGTTCACACTAAATGCGACCGGGTCTAACGAGTCGCGGTAAAAATCAAAGGCGCTGCCCGCGGTTATTCTTAAGAAGTTTTTTTTGTTTTTATTTTCGCCGACCTTGGCCTCAAATTCCTGGTTCAGGTCGAAACTCACGCGGTTCTGCTTACGGTACTGCGGAATACCGGAAACCGCTGGGAACCTCCCGTAGTCGGTGAAATCGGGCGTCCAGGAAAAAGCCGCGCTCGGCGTGATCTTGTGCAGGATCCCGTGGATACCCATGGCTTCGACCGGGAACAACCGGAATAAGGTCGTGTTCACGCCCAACCCGCACGAATACCCGAATCTGGTCGGGTATTTGCTGCCCGCAGTGTCCTCATCAAAGACCGCCGCATCCATGTCAATGCTCGGCGAGACCGTGAACAAACCCATGATATTCTGCTGCGCGGTCGGGGTCGCGTGCAGATTGGCGCCGCTGACTTCCTGCCCGCTATCGCCGGACGCAGCGCGGTCGCGGTTCATGTGGCCGGTTACCGAGTAAGTGATAAATGACAATAAACTGCGCGACGGCGTGGCGATCGTGTAGTGCGGTAATCGATCGTAAGTCGAGTCATACTGGAATATGATCCGGCGTTCCAGCGAGAGCGTGTTCTTGATACTGCCGATGTCCCGGCTGATCGTTGCCGTGGATGTCATCTCCCGCTCGACCCAGATGGTCGTCGTCTCAGCGTAGTCGGACCGGAACTGGTTATCGCTGGAATACTTGATATCGCAGTTGAATGAGGAACCAAGCAGGAAGTATGGCGAATTATCCCGTGCCGCAATGCTGTACCGCACTCGGTCAGTATCGGTCTCTTTTATATAGGTCACGAGTGCGGAACCAACGCTGAAAGGATTGTAATCCCAGACCGCTTCAGCCTGCGGCATGATCCCTTTCTTCTCGTAGGCATCGAGCTGCAGGGTCATATCGGCATAATCTGTCAGGACATGATAATAGGCGAAGCTCCGTATGTATTTGCCGTACACGCGAGAATTGCCGACCTTGAAAGGCAGCAACCCTGATTTCCGCTTATTCGAGATCGGCACGAACCAGAAAGGCGCTACCAGCACTGGCATGTTATAGATGAACAGGAAAATGGGACGGGCAATGACCATGTCGCCGAGGTACACTTTCATCCGGGGCGAGTAAAAATAGTAGTGGGGCGGCGAATCATTGCAGGTCGTGTACCGGCCTTCATACGCATTGACCTCCTTATTGCTGACCCAGCATATTTTCTCGCCCGCCATGAATCCCTTGTCGATCTGCGTGGCTCCCGTCTCCATCATGGCCTTCTTTGTTTCAATGTTGTATACGAGATAGTCGCCCTTGATCGAATCATCGACCTGCCGCAGGTGACAGGCCCCGAACGCCCGCAGCTGATTGCTGTCGATGAAGTAATGGGCGCTGTCCGAATACAGGACGATATCCTGATAGGTGATGATCGATGAATCGTTCAGGATCACCAACGATTTATTAAGGTCAAAGGTGATCTGGCGCGCCTGGTAAGTTATCGTTGATGAGGAATCGGTCTGGATCGTGTCCTGGCTGATGAGCCAGACAAGGAAAAACATCATTCCCGTAGGATTTCTTTGTAGCTATCCAGGACTACCTTGTAGTATTTCAATGCTTTTTCCTCGTCACCGAGCGCCCGGTAGATATCGGCCAGGCCTTCGTTAATAGCCACGAGGATCTCCAGGTCCGCAACCTCTTTTTGCCGGCGGCATAGGTCCAGGGCCTGCTCATAATAGGCAATCCCCGAACTGCAGGCTCCTTTTTTCAAAACCGCCTTTGCCGCTTTTAGCAGGTATTCGACCGCTTTCTTGTAGTTGGCGGACCTGAGATAATGGAACGCCGTTTGCCCTTCATATCCCTCCAGACGGCGGTAGTAATCGGCATTCCGTGCATGCCGTGATTCACGGTCCGGGATCATTTCATATAGGGCTTCGTGCAGCAACGACGAGACGAAAATATATTTGGTGCCGTACTTCTTGAGATAGTTCTTATCGACAAAATATTCGAACCGCTGCAGTTCCTTGTATTCGCCGGGGAATTCCTGTGGATCGATCTCAATGCCGAACATCGCCAGGGCGTATAGCGCATCCTTCCTTTCATTGAGCAGTTCGACGCGCCGTTTGACTATCGACTTGAAGTCGGCGAAGGGCAGGCTGAAATTCACCAATGACATCTCCCCGCGGTACTGGTTAAATGAATACGCTTGTTTTTCTTCCTGGTACAGGGAGATGTATTGACTGACATGCAGCGGTCCGGTGGGCGGCAGATTGATCCGCTCGCCGATCGATTTCTCGACGTAATTCTCAAGCTCCTTGTGGTCGATCTCGGAGAACTCATACTCTCTTAAACCGGCAATTCCTACCTGCACGCGGCACGAGGTGAAGATAAAAACAACGCCCTCGTCGAGCAACTGCGGCAGCATGCTCTGGATAAAACCCGCGGACGACACATCCATCGTATCGATGTCCTCGATGATCACCACCGCGGGTTTTTCCCAGGATGCCAGCCTTAACACTTCAACGACGCTTTTGATGATGATCTCCTGGCGCGTTTTAACATCGAGTTTCTCCAGGATCGATTCTTCATCTTCGAGGCCGAGGAAATCAAGGATCGCGAGATACGTGGTGCCGATGTCCTTGATCCCCAGTGATTTCAATCTCCTGCTGATATGCTGATGCCGCTCGTCGATCGATTTTATCCCGGTAAGACCCAGCACCTGCGAACAGATCTCGAGGATCGCCCGCAGCGGCTGCTGGGCTGGATAAGACGGGCAGCACGTCCGGAAAACCTGACGGTCCGGCAGTTCCTCGATGAGCTGATCGATGAACACTGTCTTGCCAATGCCCGCGGCCCCGTACACCAATACCGTCTTGCTGACGCTCAGGAGGTTTTTGAGCCCCTCGATCGACCGCGCATATTTGATCGGCGACACCAGGGCGCGGGGCTGGGGGAATTTTTTCTCGCCTGCCGGCACATCGACACGGCACACCAGGATCTGGCTTTTCATACCCTCGATCGAGAGCATCCCCAGCGATGTCAACTGGAAAAGCTCGATCATCTTCGGTTCCATTTCCTCGGATATCAGGATCTCGCCGAAATTTGCGATCTTGGACAGTCCCTTGGCCAGGCCCAGATATTGTGAAAATCCAAAACGTGCTTCCGGATATATTTCTTTCAGCTTGAACATGTAATAGACGGCATTAAGATCATTGGTCTGCCCTACGATCGTGTCCTTTTCAACCTGCACGATGAGCGTGGAAAATTTCTCAAGCAGCTTTACAAGGTCCTTGAACTTGTCCTCGGTCAGTTCGCGCACCAGGATGCTGACAAAATAATCCATGGTCACAGCCGGAATGGTTTTGCGATCAGGGTCGCCAGCGGATAGAACATGAATTCATCCTGGTTATTTACCGTGGCGATCATCAGATCGGGCGCGAGCTCGCCCAATACCTGAAGGCACGCGCCGCACGGTGTGATGAAATCGATCTGCGGCGACCAAACAAGCATGAGCATGAACGAACGTTCGCCTTCAGACCAGGCCTTGTACAAAACTGCCCGTTCGGCGCACATGCTGAGGGAATATGAACTGTTCTCAACATTGACCGCGGTGTAGATCGCGCCGCTCGAGCAGTATAATCCGGCGCTCACACGCACCTTAGAATAGGGAGCGTAACAGTAGCGGTCCGATCTCTTGACCGCCCTGACCAGAGCTTTCGCGGCCTTTTGAAAGGAACCAGCGTTACCGGAGGAAGCTTTCGCCATGTTTGATACCATCGATGCCAAGGTACTGCGCGATCGTTCTTGCCATATCGGCAAAGGAGCTTCTGACGCCCAGGTCCCGACCATCCTGGCCGGGGATATAGGCGAGCAAAGGAACGAACTCCCTCGAGTGGTCGGTGGAAACTGTCGTCGGGTCATTCCCATGATCGGCCGTGATCATTAAAATATCGTCCTTGCGCACCATTTCTACCGATCTTCCGATGGACCGGTCGATCTCAACCAGGCCATCCTTGAAACCCTTGATATTGTTGCGGTGTCCCCAATCCATGTCAAATTGCACGAAATTCGCGATGATCAATCCCTTGAATGTCCTGTCCATCACGCGACAAACATGATCCATGCATTCTAAATTATTGACCGAGTGATAGGTCTCGGTATAGCCGCGGTTCCCGAATAAATTGTCGACCTTGCCGATCACGATGACCTCGCATCCCTGATCCTTAGCCAGGTCAAGGAGCGTGGGACCAAAAGGCGGCAGCGAAAAATCCCGGCGGTCCGGTGTGCGGTAGAAATCAGGGTGCTTCCCGGTGAACGGACGGGCAATGACCCTCGCCACGGCGTGTTCGCCCTGCAGCAGGTTCCGGGCGACCTCGCAGAACCCGTACAGCTCTTTCAAAGGGAAAACGTCAACATGGCAGGCGATCTGAAAGACGCTGTCCGCCGAGGTGTACACGATCGGCCTCTTTGATTTAATGTGTTCCTCGCCCATGGTCTTGATTATCTCTGTGCCTGATGCCGGTACATTGCCGATCACCCTGTGCCCGATACGTGCCTCGAATTCTTTGATGATCTCGGCCGGAAAACCATCCGGATAAACGGGAAAGGGCTGGTCAAGAACGAGCCCCATCAGCTCCCAGTGACCGGTCGTGGAATCCTTGCCTGGAGATATTTCCGCCATCTTACCGTAAGAGGCAAGCGGTCTGGGAACACGCTTGACACCGTCAATGGACGCGATATTCCCCAGTCCAAGGTTCTCGAGCACGGGTAGTTTCAGACCGCCGCTGGCGCTGGCCAGGTTGGCCAGAGTGTTGCTGCCGGTGTCTCCGTATCGCTCTGCATCAGGCAGGGCTCCGATACCCACTCCGTCAAGGATCAACACGATCGCCCTTCTCATCAAGACATTATACGTAAAATCGGCTGTTTGTAAAGAGATGAACCGCCCCGCACCAGATCCATTCGATCATAGTGCGAAGCGGTTACCTATGGTTTTGATCTTAAATTATTTGCTTATTTCGCGACGACCAGCTTGTGGCTTGCCGTCATTTCTCCCGCGGTCAACCGCAGGATGTAAACGCCGTCAGAAAGCTGGTTTGCGTCAAGATCGGCAGACCTGACACCGGCATCCTGATAGCCGTCAATGACGGTTATCACGTGCCTGCCTGATCCGTCGTACACATCAAGCGTCACCCGGCCCGGCTCAATCACAACGTAAGAAATAACCGTGGATCCCTTTGCCAGACCCGGTGTTTGCGGCGCAAACCCGAAAGCTGATGCTCTTACGTCAACGGGTTTTTCCTGAACGCCGGTATAGCCGAACGCCGTGAGCATGCCCAAGACCATGCCTTCCCAATCGGCCTGCGAGCTCGGACTGCGGCCGTCAACCGTCCAGAACGAAGTGTTCAACGGCAGTGTATTCGGCGACGCGATCGAAGGATAAGCGCTGTAGCCCTGGTCGAGGATGACATGATGCGCTTCTGCATCAGGCGTGAGATCGTCACAGAAGAAAGGATTGGATACATAATCCGAGGTGGCAATGAAAGTCCAGCCGGCGATCTCCGCCTCTCCCAGAAGATCTGCGGTCGCGATATTATAGTTATAATCCTCGACATAGCTGGCCAGGTGGAAATTCGGCGTTAGCCATGACAATTGTACGCCGCTGTATATGATATCCTGGCCGATCAGCCAGACTTTGCCGCCGCCGGTGATGTAATCGGCGATATTGGTCTGGTCATTGGCCGTCAGCGCGTCATCGGTCCAAAAGTCATCATAGCAGTTCCAGATCACGATCTGGTAGGTCTGCATCGTCGCCAGGTCAGGGCCGTCCTGAGGAGAGGCGGTGGTTTGAAACCATCCGTATTCTCCGGGTATCAGCGTGGTCAGAACGCCGTCCCAGTTCGGGTCAGGATGGGTAGCCACGCCGAACGTGCCGTTCCAGTCCTCGACAAAGAGCACGACATTCTGCCGTGCGGCCGGCGTGTATATCGGCAGGTCGTGACCGCTGTTAACGGTCCCGGTGGTCCCCCGGGTAACGCCGGGCATGACCTTATACCCGTACAGCATGGGTACGATCATGGCCACCAATAAAACCAATGCTATTTTTTTCATGCAACCTCCTTTTGGTTGATTATAGTATTATAAAAAAATATGATATGATGTCAATGGTCATGATCAAATAAAAAACCGCCCCGCACATTTTACAATGCGGGGCGGAATGTCTTATGCTTCCTGTGTATTTGCTCTGTTTACTTTATCACGACCAGCTTGGTGCTCGCTGACTGTCCTTCAGCCTCAAGCCGAACAAAGTAAATGCCATTGGAAACACTGCGCTGACCGTCGTCCCGGCCGTCCCAGTACACGATACGGCTGCCTGCCGGTTCGCGTGGACTGTTAACCAGGGTCCGGACCAGTCTTCCGGTACCATCATAGACCTTCAACGATACCCGGCTGCTGACCGTGGTCGTATAGGCAATAGGCGTGTACCCGTTTGTCAGGTTCGACATGTTGGGTGCAAACCCGAATATCGCCACTGAACCGCCCTGATCAGGATTTTCCGTCACGCCAGGCAGCATCCACTGAAGTTTCCAGGTCTGAGCCGTGCCTGTCCAATCACCGCCATCATCGCCGCCGCAAACGTAGATCTCAGCATTCCCTTCGCGTCCGACCAGGAAGTCATTTCTGACCACCGGGAACGTGTAGTCGGGTAGTGAAGCCCAGGTCGCGGTCGCGACGTTGTATTCCCATGCTGCCGCGGTCGCGGTCGCCAGGTTTTCAAATCCGCCGACCAGGTAGACATACCACTGGCCATTGCGGTACAGCTGGGTCGCGCCGTTGATGCAGTTTGGAACCGGCAGGGCGACGCCTGTTGACCAGGTAATGGTCTCGCAGGCAGATGGATTGATGACGCCCATGTACAGGTTGGAGAACGCGGATGAACCATTGTAACCACCGACTAGCCAGATAGTATCGCCGGTTATGGCGACGCCGCCCATCTGGAAATTGGATGGTAATGCCGTACCGGTCGTCCACGCATTGGTATAGGTATTGTAGATCTGTACGTTATTGGTCGGGGCGGTACTGGTGGAACCACCCAACATGTAAACCAACGAATCCTTGTAAGTAACTTGACCGCCGCACATGCGCGCCAAAGGCATGGCAGTACCGGTCGCCCATGAGTTACCCGCAACGTCGTAGATCATGTTGTAGTTAAAGGCTGAGCCGCCAGCAAACCCACCAAAGCAATAGATCTTGCCGTTCACGTATGACGCATCGATCCAGTCGAGCGCGTACGGTGCATTGGCCATGGTCGCCCAGGTGTCGGTGTTCGGGTCGTACTGGTACACGAAGTTGGTGTAAGTGTAGCCGCCATCCGGAGTGCCGCAGAACGTGTAGATCATGTCGTTGTCGGGATCATAACCGGTACCATGCGCGAGTTCGGCCGAAGGCATATCGGCGCACTGGATCCAGTTGGAAACGATCGTCGTGATGGTCTGACCAAAGGTTGAGTCGTTCCCCGGATTCAAATCGCCGGCAAGAACCGTTACCGCTGCCAGGTCATAGACGATTCCGTCGCCCGGACCGGCAACCCAGTTAGGAAAAGCAAGGGTCGTCTCTGCGCCGGCAGCCAGGGAAACATTGAACACGTTGTTGTATATTATGACGTTGGCCGAGTCAATGATGAAACGGCAGTCAAACGTCTCTGGGTTCTGACCGCTGTTCCGGTAGGAGGCGATAGGCGCCCAAGAAGTATTCGGGAAAACGGTCGCCGGCGGTGCGCTGATCGCAACGGCCCGCGCGTCATGCTGCAGCCCGATCGCGCCCCTGAGTTCCAGGTTGTCGATCGCCGCGTAATAGCCCCAGGAATCATAGTCAGTGAAGTAAGCGTAAACCTGGACGCTATCAGCCGATGCGTATGCCGAAACATCGACTGAATCCCAGCCCACGAATGTCGAACCGTTCGGATAATGCCTGAGCTGAACCGCGGTCCAGACCCCACCGGTCTTGTACTTGATCCCCATGTTCAGCTCGTTAATATACGATCCGCTACCGCCATAATTATATGCACCCCATTTGAACAGGTACATATTCGCCGGGGTCATTACTCTTGGTGATAGAGCCGTATCGGTAGCTACTCCTGCCGCATCCGCGTCGATCCACAAGCACCATAGATCAGGATCAGGTGGATAAGTCGTTTTATAATTATAAGCCACCCTATCCCAACCACCCGGGAATGCAATACCATTGGTGTGAGTCCAGCCCTGAAGGTCTGGCTCGAAATCCCAGATATAGCTGGTGATCGCCGGGAAGCCGAAGATCTCAAAAGATGACTCCGCGTAATTGCCGAAAACAGTGTACGCAGGAACCCATTGCGGATAGCCAAAGTAGGCGCTTTTGAAATAGAACTGCTGGCCATCGCCCCATCCCGGGCTGTTCGCCGGCCATGAGGAGTTATTGCCCCACTGTGGAGGGAATATGAGGGTCGGTTCGAATTCGATCCAGTAATTCACGCCCGATGATGCATTGAACGGTGTAATCATCCCGGTATACAGGTAATAACCGCCGACATCGGTCTCGGTATACGCAATGCGCTCGGTATAAGTGGGAAGCTGCGTCGGCTGACTGCTGGAATCCGTGTAAATCTTGATCCAGAAATCAATCGGTGGCATTGGAGTGCCGTTCCAATAACCGCCCCACCATACCAACGAATCGACGAACGCCGTGTAAGGCACGTTGAAGTTGTCAGCGATCTCGGCTTCAAACACAAGCACGCTATCCCACTGGCAGGCATCCAACGTATAATATCCGGTCGCGCTCTGGTCAAACAGCAATAAACTTCGACCAGCCGGAGTGACCGGTATTCTTACCGCATGCATTTTGGGCGATACTGGACCCTGCAGCTGGGGAACCGTAATCGGCTGTTCCTTCTGCAATCCGGTCTGGTCTGCGCCAAATGCTAACGGTATCATAAGTAGCATCATAGCTACCATTACGAGTTTTTTCATTTTTTTTCTCCTTAAAGTAAGTGATTCAGCTAATGCTGAATTTAGCACGAACAAAGTGCGGTTCATGGAGTAATGTTTCATCATGCATCATATGCTTGATCCTTGCACGCTCCATTTCCCACTTTTTTGTTTTTGTTTTCCAAACACCTCCTTTCTATGTAAAGGTAGAAAATTTATTTTATTCACATAAGGGGATAAACCACCCATCACTATATCCTCTTCAACATTACGGACATATTGAAAAAGCTAGTTTTAGAATGCAGTTGATTCCCTATCTATTAAGTATACTAACTTTTCCATAAAAGTCAAGAGGAAAATAGCCGGGATACCTCCGATTTTAATACTATATAGTATACTTAAGTCTTATAAAATGTCAAGGGGTAAAAACACCAGTTTATCTTATATGGTTTATGACCGCCGCCAAGTACCCGGCGCCAAACCCGTTATCAATATTAACCACGGCAACGCCGGGTGCGCAGGAGTTAAGCATGGTCAATAATGGCGTTATTCCCTTAAGACTCAGTCCGTATCCGATGCTGGTCGGAACCGCGATGATCGGCTTGGCGAACAATCCACCGGCGACCGAGGCAAGAACTCCATCCATACCCGCGACCACGACGATGACCCGGGAACGGTCGATCTCCCGTTTCAAAGCCAGGAGCCGGTGGATCCCGGCAACGCCGACATCAAAAAACCGTTTAACCACGCATCCCATGATTTCGGCAGTGACCGCGGCTTCCTCCGCGACCGGGATATCTGCGGTCCCGGCCGACAGAATGGACACGAGACCGGTCCTGGCGGGCATGGGTCCGAGGTAGAACAGACGCGCCTGACTGAACAGCCGTCCCTTGGGGAACGCTTTTTTTATTCGCCGGGCCTGTTCACGGTCGATCCTGGTCAGGAGCACACGATGGTTGGATTTGAATATCGTTTTGGTAATATCTCTGATCTGAGCTGTCGTCTTGCCTTCGCAAAAAACAACCTCGGGAAACCCTTTTCTTTTTTCACGGTGCAGATCAAGTTTGGCAAATCCGAGATCTTTGTAGGGGTCGATGAATATTCTTTTTGTTTTCATTCTTTGGTTCTTTATTTTCAAATTTTTATCTTTCGCTTTACCACCCTTTGTCCTGCGCTTTACCCCTCTCTGCTCTTTGAACTTTATCCTACGCCCTATGCCGTTTGCTCATCTAAAAAACTTCGGCTGAGAACTTAAAAATTTCCGTGCCTTTCTGTTTGTAAGCATCGGCAGGCAGCCCCGCTTTATTGCATGTGTGCTCAAGGAATTCCTCGACCGTCCACCCGTAGTCGGTCGCGACCTGAGGCAGCAGCAACCCGCTGTAATAACCCCGCTTGATTATCAGACCGTCCCTGCCGATCACGATCTTCTTAAAATCCTTCACCGGCTCAAACGGTGTCAGCACCGAGATCTCGATCTCAAGGTCATTAAGTTCATCCCTGGTGACAGGATCGAACCTGGGATCGCTCAAGGCCGCGGCCTTCGCCATTTCCGCGCAGATCAGATATAGGGGTTGATCCGCGATGATATGGCCGATGCACCCCCGCAGGCTGCCATGCTTGTTGATGGTTACGAAGACTCCGTACGGTTCTTTCAACATCTTGCTGATCCCATCAAATTCCGGGATCTCTTCGCCCTGCACCGCCGCTTCAATGCTTTTGACCGCGATCTCCCTCAGTTTCGCCTTCTCGTCCTTTGAAAAACCAAGATCGACGCCGACCTCTTGCTTGCTGCTGTCGCCCGCGTAGAGCGCAGCTGAAAGATAACCCACGACCTGCGAAAAATCGCCGCTCGTGTTCCCGCTTGTCGCGTAGTTCAGGATCCCGGCGGTCGTGGCGCCTATTTCCCGCGCCGCCAGCATCACCGTGATTATCGGACCGCCCCCGCACGCTTCGCAGCTGTCCTGGCTCAATCTCCTGCCCAGCAGTTCGGGATCGTACTTTTTGACCGCATCAAGAACAAACCCGTCCAATTTCTCGGCGGCCGCCTGCGCGTGGTAGTGGGACAGGTCTGAGCTGGCAATAAGCAAAGTCTTTTTTCCTTTTGCTGCCTTGACGATGGCGCTGGCAAGCGCCTTACAGGTCTCGTCATCCTGCGTGCCCATAACGACCTCTACGGTTTTAAATTTTTTTAAGACCACCTGGAGGAACGGCATCTGGATCTCAACCGAATGCTCCTGTTCATGTGCCATCGGTTCGTAAGTAATGATCTTGCTGGTTTTGAGCAGTTTGCGCGCGGTCTCAAGATCGTATTCAATGGTTCCCAGCGGTGTTTTCCTTCCCTGTATCGTATCCACGGATGCGCCCTGGAACCTATATTGGTGGCTGGGGCCGATAACCACGACCAGATCGTAGGTTTTGTTTTCGACCTGTTTATAAGAAAATGCCGCGACCGGACCGGAATACACATACCCGGCATGCGGCGAGATCAATCCATAGATCTCGCCCGTTATCGTCGACCGGGCGTTCTTCAGATATCCGGCTATTTCCTCCCGGAGATCTTTTTCTTTTCCCGGATACCAGGTACTGGCATGAATAGAATTACGGTATTCTTTTGCATTGCATGTTTGTGCCATGATCAGTGCTCCTGCCATGATTATCCGGCATATCAGGCCTCGCCAGGACAATCTGAAAAAATCAAACCCCAAGCTCAGCGCGTTGCTTCTTTCCGTGCGCATCCAGTTGTCAATACCCTGCCCATACTTACGGCAATGAGACCTTTCAGCAGGTCAAATGGGATAAAAGGCAATACGGCCATAACCATTGCTTTTCCCGGTTCGATGCCGGTGAATAATATGAAATGGAGCGTTCCCAGCACGTAGATGACCGCGATCCCGCTCACGATCGCGCCAAGCTGGGCCAATAATCTGTTGCTGCGCCTGAATAAATACCCGATCAGCAAAGCAGCCGGTACGAACCCGATCAAATAGCCCGCGGTCGGTCCGATCGTCGATCCGCTCGAACCACTGGCAAACCACGGTAGACCGAGAAAACCAAGCAACAAATAAAACGCCATGCTTAAACCGCCGTAATACTCACCCAGTAAAATGCCGCATGAAAGAACGGCCAGCACCTGCCCAGTGACCGGCACTGGCGTCCAGGGTAACATGATGCGGATCTGGGCAAAAACCCCGGTGATCCCTGCCATCAACAAAGAAAGCCCGAGCTTACGGCTCCACGCCAAACCGGATAGCCATCGGTAGTAGTCCAGGCCGCTTGTCCTCGATACGTTCATCATACTTTCGTCCAATTCTAATTACATTGCTATCAAAGTCAATACTTGACACGTTATTCACCGGTGAATAGGATAGACCGTGAAGCTTTTTGAGATCGCTGCTATGATCCGCGGAAAACCGTACGGCAGATCAGACCGTGCGATCCGGCATATCCTGCCGCCCGATGAGGCGCAAGGTCCAGATCTTACATTCTTGTTCGATCAGCGGACCAAAACCCACTCCTCAATGGTCATCAGTTCGCGTCCGGTCAAAGACAAATCGGGTATTGTCGTGCCCGACCCGCGGCGTGCAATGTTTGAACTCCTGCGGCGATTATCAGCGCGCGTCCGCTTGCCGTCGGTTTCGAAATTATCGGTTGTCGATCCCTCGGTGCGTATCCCCCGGTCCTGCACGATCGAACCCTATGCCGTAATCGGGGAAAACGTCAGGATCGGAAGGGGCACTTATCTGGGCGCTCATTGTGTCATCGGCGCGCACGCCGTAATCGGGGATCACTGCGATATCCACGCGGCTGCGGTCATCTGCGGCAGTGTCCTGATCGGCGATCATGTCATCATCAATGCCCACAGCGTCATCGGTAAGCAGGGTTTTGGGTATTACCGCTCCAAGGGCAACAGATCGCGCTACCGCCGCATGGAACACATCGGCAAGGTGGTCATTAACGACTTTGTCGAGATCGGAAGCGGCGTGACGATAGATCGGGGGACGATCGGCGCGACCGTGATCGGCAGGGGCACCAAGATCGACAACCTCGTGCACATCGCCCACAATGTAAAGATCGGGCAGAACTGTATGATCATGGGTCAGTGCGGTATCGCCGGTTCCAGTTCGCTCGGCGATAATGTCGTGCTTTGTGGCCAGACCGGAGTGAGTGACCACGTTACCATTGGCAGCAATGCCGTGGTATTGGCAAAAAGCGCGGTCTTTAAGTCCATCCCCGGACAAAAACGGTATTCCGGGATCCCGGCCCGCGAACATACCGCAGTGCTCAGGGCGCTGGCCCGTCTTTACGATCAGGGAACATGATGGATCAAGGATCGAACATTTCGGGGTTCACCCTGCACCAGACCTATGCGCGAGTGCATTTCTCGGCGAGCCGGCGGCTTGATATCTATCTCCATGAAAACTCGATCCCGCCCCGCCGATTAACGCTCGATCCCGACGCCATATCAGTGCATGAGCACGTGGTTTCGCTGGATCGTTCGCGCGCCGTGAACGTTGTGGAACACCTTTTCTCGGCCCTGTACGGGCTTAGGATCTTTAACCTGAGGATCGATCTTTACGGCAACGAGATACCGTTTTTTGACGGCTCAAGCTATCCCTTTATCATGCCGCTCGCGCGGGTCAAGACGAACGCCCCGGCTCAACCATCGCATCACATCCCTCTGCTCGAACGTATTTCCGTGGGCAGCGGAAATTCCTTTATTCGATACGAACCAGCCAGGACTCGCCGGGACCCGCTGGTCGTGGACATGACGCTGTCCCACCCTTACATAAAGAAACAGCGTATCGAGCTGGAAGTCACGCCGCGCTCATACCGCGCGGAGATCGCGCCGGCACGCACTTTCGTTTTCACGACCGAGGACGATCCGCGGCTTAAAGAACTCCCGCCCTATGGCATCGGCATCACCCGCCGCAATATCTACAGCGCCTCGCCGCTGCGGTTCCCGGACGAACCAGTGCGTCACAAGATCCTGGATCTTCTCGGCGACATGTTCGTATTGCGGAAAATGATCTCCGGCAAGATCATCGCCCGCAACACATCGCACCGGCTCAACCTGAGGTTCGTAAAAACACTGCTGGGTTACCTCGATTTCGATCATTAAAAAACCGGCGCCCGTGAAATTCAGGCGCCGGTGCGTCGATATATCTCGTATTGTTTTTGCTGTCCTTACTTGCCGCCCGGGATCATGCTGAAATCGACCTTTTTGTAATCGGCCGGGATCGTGAACAGATCCGCGCTGAGATCCTTGACCGCGACGTCTGAAACGGTCATCTCGGTCGTGGTCGTTTCGCTCTTTCCCTTGCTCGTGGTCGTTTCGGTCGTTAACGATTTGACCGCGAAGCCCATGGTCTTGTATATCTCGATCTCTTTATCGATCAGGGAATCCAGACCCATGATACCTGACTTAATCGATCTCATGCTGTAAGCGAACGAGATCTCTTCCATTGGTATCCCGGTCGTGGTCCACATTTCTTTTCTCGATTCGATATGGCTGTTTACCTTCATGATCAGGACCTTCATCTCCATATCGTAGGCATTGGTGATCACGAAGTGCTGGCACTCATAACCACCAACCGTTTCCGGGTCGAGTTCCTGCACCGTACTGGTCGGGTTGGTGATCTTCATCTGTATGAACTTTCCCAGGGCGCCGACCAACTGCAACAAAGAATCCATCGACATTTCAATATAGGTTTTCTTCTCCGGATCAACGATCGTAATGGTGTTGCCGGTGCCCTTGTACAGCCACCAGCCCCCCTTCTGGCCGAGGCCGCTCTTGCCTTCGACCTGCACGAATTCCTCGCGGACCAATCCGCCCTGAGCGTACACGTGGTGAATATCAGTGGTCGAATCGCCCTTGCTCGACCGGACGAACGTCGACGTCCATTCGATGCCGGCAAAACCCATGCCGGTCAGAAAGACCATCGCTGCCAGACCGATTCCAATAATGCACGTACGCATTGTTTTAATGTTCATGCCTGAACCTCCTTCTTGGATCAGTTCATTATAACTGCCCCATAGGCAATGTCAAGTCACATTCAGTGGCATGCCCGTCGGTATTTTGTTATTGACATACCGGTGGAGAGGGCTTATAATAAATCGTGCACATGACGCTGCTGGTATCATTATTACTGTTTTTCTCCCAGTACGATTTCACGATCGGCCGGCTCAAGTACGGCGGCGGCGGCGACTGGTATTCGAACCCCTCGTCGCTGCCCAACCTGCTGCGGGCCGTCAGCTCGCAGACGTCGATCCGCGCCGCCCCCAAGGAAGGCGTCGTGGAGATCACCGATCCGCAGTTGTTCCAGTATCCTTATCTCTACCTCAACGGCCATGGCAATATCCGTTTCACGGACGAAGAAGTGAATATCCTTCGTTCCTATTTTGCGGCTGGCGGTTTTTTGCATGCGGACGATAACTACGGCATGGATTCGTCGTTCCGCCGGGAGATCCAGCGCGTGTTCCCTGATGTCACGCTCATGGAACTGCCGTTTGACCATGATATCTATCACTGTTTCCATGATTTCCCCAACGGACCGCCCAAGATCCATGAGCACGACAAAAAAGAAGCTCAGGGATTCGGCATATTCTACGAAAACCGCCTGGTGGTATATTACACTTATCAATGCGATCTCGGCGACGGCTGGGAAGATCAGGATATCCACAACGACCCTGAAGAAAAACGAAAAGCCGCCCTCGATATGGGGGTCAATATCGTCGTTTATTCCCTTACCCACTGATCCGCTGATCAAGCCGGGATGATCTCAGCATGGACGCGATCGAGATAATCCGCGATAAAGTCGAAAAGTATGGACGGCGCCAGAGCATGGCCGATATTTTGGCTCTGGTCTTGACCGCAGCCGGTCTTGCGGTTATCGCCGCTTCGGTCGCCCTGTTATTCCTCAAATCGCCATGGTTTGGACTGATCGGGATCGTTCCCTTTATTTTATATCGGCGGCGCCGGGTAATCGACCGGGCGCGGGAGCTCGAACGTTGCGCAGGCCTGGAAGGGGAACTCGTCAACAGCCTGCAATTATCCCGGATCGCGCCGGATAGCCGCGAGCACTACTCATCCCAGCTCATCCACGCGTACATTGAAGGATCAGCCCAGAAAGCGAGAGTGATCGACAGTGTCGGGATGGTATCGCATGCGGGACTGAAACGCGCGCTGTTCTTCTGCCTGGTCGCCATTGTGCTCGGCCTGCTGTATCCGGCACTCATGCCTTCACGGTTCTGGTTTTCTCTCCACCATCAGGCGCAATATGTCGTCGATCCCGAGCATGGTTCCTATGACAAGAACGCGGAAGCTGTCCTGACGATCGAATTCCTCGGTCCCTATGTGCCGCAACGCGTTGCCTGCGTGTTCACGGATCCGCTGGCGCCCGGCAAAAAACGCGAGACCATCACGGTCACTGACGGCATCGCCCGCCAGAAGATCACGGTGCAGTCCCAATTCACGTATCATTACGAATTTGCAGGCATGCGCACTCAGGAATACGCCATTACCGCCAAAGCACCGCTTTATCTCAGGGAGATCGCGTTTGAACTCGATTACCCTGCTTACCTGGATATGACAAACGATGTCAAAAAAACGCGCATCCTGATCGCGCCGGCCGGCACCCGGGTCATAATGACCGGCCGCGCTTCCCAGCCGCTGCGCTGGGCCCGGTTTGAATACTCGGACACGGTCATTGATTGTGCTTGCGCCCGCGACTCGTTCAATGGCGCTTTCGCCATCAGCAAAAGCTCTGGTGCCCGGCTTTTCCTGACGTCCGCAAGCCGCGCGACGGAGACGATCGAAATTTACGCGATACCGGATCTGGCGCCGCTGGTGGACGTGTACTATCCGGCCGCCGACATCAACATGCCGGTCGACCTGATCGTGCCGCTGGGCATCCGGTGCAGCGATGATTACGAGCTGCAAAGCGCCATCCTCCATTATCAATTCAGGGAGGATGCACAGCGATCCCTGAAACTGAAGAGCCATGCGACCGAAGACACGATCGAGTACGAGTGGGACCTTTCCGACCTGGGCATGTTACCGGGGGACCGTATGTCCTACTATGTCACGGTACGCGACAATGCCGGCAACCAGACCAAAAGCAGGACCTATACCGTTTACTTCCCGACCATGGAACAGATCTATCAGGATGTCACCGACCAGGAGAACATGCTCCAGGGAGACATCCGGGAGATGTCGAACCAGCAAGCGAAAGAATCAAGGGAAGTAGAGCGGATCAAGGACAAGCTCATGAAGCAGCGCGAACTCGACTGGGCCGACAAGGAACGGCTGAAAGAGATGATGACGCGGGAAGAAACGTTCGTGAAAAAACTCGATGAATGGCAGGAGGAACTACGGCAAACGATCGAGCAGCTGGATAACGGCATCCTGCTGGACCAGGAATCGATCGAACGCCTGAAGGAAATAACCAGGATCCTCAACGAGATCGCGCCCGAGGAGATGCGCAGTGCTTTGGAGAATCTCGAACGCGAGCTGGCAAAAAACCCTGAGGATATAAAAAAGGCGCTGGAGAACCTGAAAGACGCACAGGATGAATTCACCCGGTCTTTGGAACGGACACTGGAGATCCTGAAACGCTATCAACAGGAAGAAAAACTGAGGGAACTGGCCCAGCAAGCACAGGATCTGGCACGCCAGGCGGAAAACATCCCCCCTGGATCCGATACTGCTCAGACAGTCAGGGACAAGGTAAAAGAGCTGCAGCAGAAGATCGACAGCCTGGCTGCGGAGATCGGTAAACTGGCTGAATCCGAAGGTCTCGAGCAGAACATCAAGGATGAGCTGAACATTCTTTCCCAAAAGGCCGGGGATATTTCGTCCAGTGACCAACCCCCGGGCAAGACCGAGCAGGACCTGAACAAACTTGCCGCGGACCTGCAAAGGCTCTATGAACAGCTCACGCAGGGCCGGAGCGCAAAGTTAAGAAAGAACATCCTGGAAACCATCCACCAGCTGATCGATATCTCAAAGCAGGAAGAAAGCTTGACGGTCATGAAGGATATCGATCCGGACATGCAAGACCAGATCATCGATGCCACCAGGACCATCGCCGACAGCATGTACGGTCAGCAGAAAAAGAGCCTGTACGTGATGCCCGGTACCGGCAAAAAAATCGCCCGGGCGATCAAAGAAATGGAGCAGGCGAGGACCAAAGGCAGCCTGCGCCAGTCCGGTCGCGAAAACGCGCGCTCGGCAATGGCACAACTGAACATCGCCTGCCTGGAATTAATGGAGGGCCTTGATAAGGGATCCGAGGGCAGCTCCTCCACGGGGATGGACCAGTTCCTGCAAAACCTGTCAAGCATTGCCCAGGGTCAGATGTCGCTCGGGCAGTCGATGATGAGTCTCTTTCCTCTCCCGATGGCCGGCCCGAACGCGGAAATGATGAGCCAGATGCGCAGCCTTGCCGGCAAGCAACGCGAGCTGCGGCAGGCGCTCGAATCACTCGGGAACGAATCCGGAACCGGCCAGTTGGATCAGGGCGTGCTCGATAACATGGCGTCGGAGATGAAAGAACTCGAGCAAGCGCTATACCAGTACAAACTTGACCGCACGCTGATCGAACGGCAACAGATCCTGATATCGCGTCTGCTCGATGCGCAAAAATCTATCCGCCAGGAAGATTTCCGGAAAGAAAGAAAAAGCGTGACCGGTGAGGATATGATCCGTTTGTCGCCGGGTGCGCTGCCGGACCGTTTGGGGATCGATGAACTGCGGGAACGTCTTTTACGCGCCCTGAAAGAACCGTATCCCGAAGAGTACGAAATCTATATTCGGGAGTATTTCAAAACCCTGCTGGAGGAAAAATGACAATGGACTCATCAATATGACAACAAAAAATTATCTAAAGAATTATTCGCATACTGCTTTTATGGGGTTTATAGCATGATGCCAGTACTGCTGCTGGCTTTGATCTGCGGCGATTCGCTACCGGCTGTGGACAGCCTTGAGGACCTGCTGCGGCGGCAGCCCGGCATGGCTCATGCCGTGGAATTGAACCGCCGCTACTGCGCTGAAGGTCGCTTTGACGAGGCGGCCAAAATGCTCGGCACCTATGAAGAACGCGCTTTGGCCGGAGAAAAAGGCATGGTCAATTTCCTGATCGCCGAAGCTCACCTGTTCGCGGGAAAGATCATCGATGCGCGCCAACATTATCTCCAGACCGCTGCCCGGTTTTCCAGTACCGCCATCGCCAACGACGCGTTGGAGAGGTTGTACCTTATCGAAGTCTGCCGCAAGGATACCGCTCTCATGACACGCCTGATCCGTGCCCTCTGCTATCAGTCGACATCCCAGCTTGTGCCGGCCGAGGAATCCCTGAAGATCCTGATCCCGACCGCACTGGGAGACTATGCGCTGTATTTCACGGCCCTCAATTTCGAAGCTCAGGACAAGATCCCGCTGGCGCTGAGCGCACTGCAGGAACTGGCGGTAAAATTCCCCAACCACACCATCCATACCGTGGACATCCTGGCCGCACGCCTTCATGTCCAATTGAAGAACTATAAGACCGCTGCCGCGCTCCTGGAATCGTTGATCGTAAGAAAACCTGAAACCATCTACGCGGTGCAGGCGCGGGCGATGCTGAAAGAGCTGGATCTCAAAAGGCGTTAACGCTGCCCCGGATTATTCCGTTTTATGTCGGAAACAGCGAATTGAATAAAGGTGTATCTCCAATCAGAACCTCGGAAATACACATCCCCCTTCTTCCCCCTTTAAAAAGGGGGAAGAAGGGGGATTATAATCGACCAAATTATTCTCGGCGGACAAATAAAATTGACAGGTATCTGATTATATAGTAAATTTGTTATGGGTTTTCTTTTCCGGTCCAGCAATAGGTGCACAGATCGCGGGCCGGCAGCTTGGTTGCAGATATCATGTCCTGGAGTCTTTGATACTTCAGCGACGTGATATTCAGGTCCCTCTCCATCAACCTTATCATCTTTTCATATTCTTTGGATTCAGGATCGAGATAGGCTTTCACGTTCTTCCGATGCCTGCCGTGCATTGATTTAAGGACGCGCCGCGCGAAGAGCTCATCCAGGGCGCGCGTGGAAAACAGATACTTGCACGGGAACATCAACGCCGGGCAGGCTGGACGGACGTGGAGTTCCCTCGCGCCGGAATTCCAGAGTTTGACCAGCAGAAAATTCTTCAGCTGGGTCCCGCGCACGATCGAATCCTCGGTAATGACCATCCGTTGACCCCGGATTATGGAATCAATCGCGATCTGCTTCATCAGCGCGACCAGGTCCCGGGTATCCTGTGATGGCGGCACATAGCTCCGCGCCCAGCCGGGCGTGTATTTCAAGAGGGGCACTCTGATCGGGATACCTGATTCCTGGGCGTACCCGTGCGCGTATGCGGTCCCGGAATCGGCAATACCGGCGACAAAATCAGCCTGGACATTGTCCCGGCGCGCGATGATCCGGCCGGAATATTCGCGGAATTCTTCGACGTTCATGCCTTCATACTCGGATGCCGGGAACCCGGTATACACGAACAGGAAGGTGCACAGCTGCATGGTCTTGCGCGGTGCCTTCAGGCGGATCGAGCGGCTCGGCGTCATCTGTATGACCTCACCCGGGCCCAGGAACCTCTTGGTCGAATACCCGAGGTTCTTGTAAGAACATGTTTCCGTTGCCACGAGCCTCGTGCCGCTCTTTTCCGCGAGCACCAGCGGGCTTCGGCCGTACCGGTCCCGCGCCGCAATGATCCCGTCGGCCCCAAGAAAGATCATTGACATTGATCCCCTGATCCGGTCGTGCATGTATTCTAAGCCATCAACAAGGTCCTTTCCCTGGTTGATGAGCTTGGCGGCCAGCTCGATCTGGTTGACCTTGCCATTGGGCATTTCCGAGAAGACCGCTCCCTCCCTGATCAATTCTTGCGCCAGTTCGTCCTGGTTATCGATGAAACCGACGCCGCAGATCGCAAATTCGCCGAACTTCAGGCGCAGGGTTAGCGGCTGGGTATCGCGGTCGCTGATGACCCCGACGCCCGCGTAGCCGTTCATGCCGATGTAGTCCATATCCTCGGAAAAACGCGATTTGAACTGGGCACGGGCAATGTTGTGGATCTTCTTGTTGAGGTTATGGCCATCGTACATGGCCATGCCGCCGTACGATGTCCCGAGGTGAGAATGGTAGTCGGTTACGTAGAACAGGTCGTTCTTGCAATCCTTGCTCGAAATGACCCCGACTATGCCGCTCATAGTCTGATCTGCTCTGTTGCCATATGTTAGTGAATAACCGGCTCTATTCTATGCGATAAATCTATAAACTCTGATAGATACTTATGATTTGGCTTTCTCCAGCTCTTTCGCATAGCCAACAAGAATTCTACCGAGCCGGCGATAACCCGCTTTCAAATACCACTTCCTCAGCCATACGGCAGCAGTTTTTTTCATATCATCGGGGAGCCTGTCAAAATCATCCTTTGCCTGTCTTGCTGCCTCATCCATTCCCGCTAAGATCTCTTCGCTCGTCTTTTTTTCTAGCATAAGAACCTCCATGTCGCATCACCGCTATATAACTATATTATATTATATTGGCGATTTGCCTGATGTCAAGGGTGAAAAAGAAAATAGGGGTGTTTCAAGACCGGCGGCTTGCTGGTCTTTGTTTCTTTTGTCACCAGATCGATCTCCTCGACCACGACCGGCGGCGCGATCACGGACATGGGATAGGAATTGCCGTTCTCATCCCGGAAGAAAAAATTGTAGGTATAGGCAGTATTGCCAACGGCGACGATATCCCTCAAGATCCTTGATGTGGCGGACGAAAACTCAAGACCCCTTGCCAGCGTCAGCGCGCCGGTCTCCACATCGATCTTGTACGCGACAAGCGGCGACGATAAAAGGGGTTTTCCCTTGCCCGCGCCGGCGAAATATCTCATGTAACGTTCCATCGGATCTCCAGCCAGTGTTGCCTCAAGCCGGCTGATGATAATACCGTATGAGTTCCCGTAACTCTTGCACATCTGGACCAGGGTTTTAATTGGATCGGAAATGGCCGCCGCATCGTCAACACCGACCACCATGACGCTCGGCAAAGCCGTGTACCGGAAACCATACGATTCGCTCCGGGAACGGCCGTGTCCGTTGGATCCGGGGATCTTCTTGGTGGGAGACCGGTTCATGAAAAATCCGGCCAGTTTGCCCTCCTTCACGATGTCAACGCGCTGGCTACGAACTCCCTGATCATCGATCAGGAAAGCGCCCAATAATGGCACTCCATGCCAGTTAACCAGTGTCGGGTCGTCATACGCGAACATGAAATCCGGCAATACTTTACGTCCGAACCTCCCGCACAGACCGCCGAGGCCGCTCTTCATGTTCTCGCCCATCATCTCGTTCTCGAACAACGGGGTTCTGGGATCAGACACACCTTTGCCCAGGACCTGGAAAAAAAGCTCGGCCGCGGCCTGATCCGTGAAAAGCACTGGTCCGGAATAATTTTCTTCCTTTATCAAACTCGCCTGCAGGGAAAGGGTTTCGGCCATGGCCTTGATCGAACTGGTGATCTCGGCCAACGGAGGTAGTTGTCCGGGTTCCGGTGCGCAGAAAGACATGAAATCCTCGAGCGGGTCACCGTCCGCAGACTGGGCCTTCGCCGTAACATCGATCGAAGTGCCCATTTCGACGCGCCGGCTGCGGTTGCCTTCGGCATCCAGAAAATACTGGGCTTGCACGCCGGTATGAAACGTCACTTTTGACTCCTGGATGCGCGGGTACATCCGGAACAGACTTGACAGCTCGCCTATTTTCAATTCCCAGGCCGCCCGCTCGAGTCGAAGCTGCGCAAGCCGTTCGTCATCACGGCAGACCGGGACTTTCGCGAAATCAGCGATCTCGTCCTTGACCTGCTGGTTTTGGATATAAGCCTTTTTGCGTGAAAATTTCTCCAGCGCCTTTTTATAGGTCCCGTCCGTAACCAGCCACAGCCCGTGCCGGATCGCTTCATAATCATCATCCAGCGGCAGGGTCGCTTGATCAGATTCGATCGATTCCGAACCGCTGACCTGACAGATGAAATTGCTGTTATCGAAATCATAAGAACCGACCCTCAGATCGACGAAAACGTCCCGGTTGCGCTCGTCCTCGCTGTATATCAAGCCGCCGAATGCTGCCTCAATATCGCAAGCCTGCCGGTCGATGACGCGGTAACTCAGGTAATAGGGCTTGATCTGGTTAGAGATCTGCAAACTGGTCATAGATCGGTTCAGCTCATCAGCCATGGCCCGCATCAACACGCTGTTGTCAAGGTCGTCCGTGTATCCAATATTAACTTGAAGCATAAGAACAACTAATGTTGTAATAAATCCTAATATCGAATTTCTAAATCCTAAACAAGCCCCCCCCACCTTCCTCCCCCTCGAGGGGGGAGGATAAAGGAGGGTGTGTTGGTTATTGGTAATTGGTAATTGGTAATTATCTGTCATTTGTTTGAAATTTGGTATTTGGTATTTGGTATTTTTCTTCATGGCAGCTCCTCTTGCGGTTGACCGGTCGGCGCCGGCAGGATCGGCGGTTTATCCTGTCCCTTGGCTTTCTTTTCGATCTCGATCTCCGAGACCAGGATCGACGGCGAGATCGATGATACGGGCACCCAACCCGATTCCGCGCCGCAGGTGCCGTTGAAAATGCCGTAATCGTCACCAGTTAGAATGATCTTGGACAGGGAAAGCAGCGGCGTTCCCACAATGTCGACGCCCCTTACAACCTCATCGGGCCGGCCGTCAACATAGACCCGTTTGACCAGTAGGGGAATGACCTTGAACGTTTGCGCCGATTCCCGGCCGGTCATCGTGTATCCGCCGGAAATATCGTAAAAAATGAGACCGTATGGTTTATTCTGTTTTTTGCACTCCTCGATAAGATTTTCCCTGAGCTGGACAAAAGGAACCTTGTTATCCGACTGCGTGTACAGCACACCCTGCCGGGATACGACGCGGCGTCCGTATGACCTCCGGCCGTGACCATTGGACATGGGAAAGTTGGCGATCGGCGAACGGCTGGTCAAGAACCCCTTGAGCACTCCCTTTTCCACGATTACAGCCTTCTGGGCCGCAACGCCTTCGTCATCATAGTTGTAATGGCCGTTCAGGTCCTGGTTACCGAACACGGTCATGGTCGGGTCATCAACGATGGATATGAATTCAGGCATGATCCGCTCATTGATCTTCTTGGTGAACGTCTGCCCTTCATACTCGCTTTTCTGCCGGTGTCCTTCAATGCGGTGCCCGAAAATTTCATGGAAAAACACGCCGCAGGCGCGGTTCATGAGAATGGCTGGACCCGAATAGGGCTCGACCAGGGGCGCATTCTTGAGCGCCGACAGGTTCATTATCAAGGTATCGATCTTGGCCAGTATGATCTCCTCTGCGGGCAGGGCGTCAAGGTCAGTGGCATAGAAGGACTCGGCCAGATACAGCTCCATCCCATCGTCGGCCATGGTCGACGCCGAAACCCTGACATAGTAGCGGAAGTATTTATCAAGTATCCTTGTTCCGTCGGTATTGACAGTATACTTGTTCTGCGCTAATGCCCGGAGCGAGATCTGCGAGTCGTAGATCCACGCATGCTCCTTGAACCGGGATGACAGCCGCTTGAGCTCAGAGCGCCAGGGTTCAGTATCCAGCACCAGCGCTGCTGGCTGTCCATCAACAAAAACTATCGGCTTTGATGCGGAAAAATCAGCCGACGTATCGGATTCCGCGACTTTTACCTGGCGTTCGCTTTGCACCTTGATGTATTTTTCCTGGGCGGATTTGAAGCGCTTGTCGGTCTCTATCCAGAGCGTCGACCGCAGGGCGTCGGGATCGTCATCCACGCACACCTCGACCTCGGAAGACATCCAGTCGGAATAATCAAACCCGCCGCCTCTGATCTCGTGGGTATTGTCCAGTTTTGCCGAACCCACGCGGACGTCGATATCGAGAAAGCGGTTTTTTTCGTCGGTGTCAGAATAAATGGCGCCCAACGATGCCACGATGCTGACCTGGTGCTGATCCCAGACCTCGTACTGCAGGAAATACATGGGGATTGGTTTCTGCTTGTGCATCGTATTGAACGAACGGTTAAGCTCCTGTGTCAGCGTCTTCAGGACGATGTTTTCACTGGCGCGGCCCAGCGCGCAAAGCGTGAGGAGCGCGGCCGCGATTTTCAGCATCCTGCGGTTCTTAAAGTTCATGAAACCCCCTATCGCACGTAACTGCCGGAATTGATGTCGACCGTGTTTCCCGTTGCATGATCCATCAGACCGCTCAGCAGGAATACGACGGTCGGCGCGACATCATGCGGCATTGCCACCCGGTTCATTGCGATCTCGGTGGCAACGAATTTTTTTTCGTTTTTTCTAAAATAATCTTCGGTCATCGGTGTCCAGACATAACCCGGAGCCACCACGAACGAATAGATATTTTCCTTGCCATACGCCCGCGCAACGGTCCGGTTCAAAGCAACCATGCCGGCCTTGGATGCGGCGTATGCCCAGTGATCCTTGTCATCACCCCGAAAAGCCGCGCGCGAAGCGATATTCACGATCCGTCCGCCGCCTGTTTTCTTGAAATGAAGCACTGCCTCACGGCACAGGATGCCGGTCGAGGTCAGGTTCGTCTCGATCGTTCTCTGCCAATCTTTGATCCATTGACGGCGATCGCGAGACAAGGGCGATGACTCATAGATACCGGCATTATTGACCAGCGCGTGGACCCGCTTGTATTTTCTTACGACCGATCGAAACAAGGCAGTGCATTTTGAAGGCTCTGAGAGGTCCGCCTGGAACACGGTCGCGTCATGACCCAACGCGCGCGCCACTTTTTTTGCGTTTTGGATATTCTTATGGCAGTGGACAGCGATCGTCGCACCGTAATCTGCCAGGCACCGCGCTACGGATTCGCCGATGCCACCCGAGGCGCCGGTCACCAGGATCGTTTGTCCATGAAGGTTTATTTTCATTCTATTGTCAGCTTATTATATGCCTTGTTGACAATGAGTCAAGATGATCGGCTTTGATGCCTATCCACTCTTTCGAGATCCCAACATTACTCCCCCCTCCCTGGATGGGGGAGGTTTTCTCTTTGGGAACAAAATAAAAAGTGAAAAGGACTTATGGCCGGCGTACCTAAAGCTTCAGTTTGTAGATATCCTCGGGTCCCATGACCGCCAGGGTTTTCATACCCAGCGCCTGGGCCGGTTCCAGGTCGACGTCTAAGCGGTCGCCGATGACCAGGCATTCTTCCGGGATGATACCCATGGTATCGATGATCTTCTTGAAGAGCTCCAGATCAGGCTTGAGCATTTCAAAGCTGTTGTATGTGAACACCTGATCGAACAGCGCGAAAACACCCAGGGCGATCAGTATGCGTTCGGCCTGAACCTGATTGTTATTGGTCAGAACCGCCAGTTTATATTTCGCTTTCATCTGTTTAAGGGCCTGCTTCAATTTGGGGTCTTCGTGAATGTATTCGCCGGCGTCAAAATAGGCGCTGTTTTCCTGATGCCAGACACTGATCGGTATGCCGTATGAGATCAGTGCCCGCGTATACGGCACCGCATGTCCGGTTTGCTTCTTCAGTTCGGCGCGGCGTTCTTCGATCAGCTGTTTTGCCGTTTCATAATCGACCTTCTTGTTCTTGGCATACGTGTAATACGCGGCTTCGGCAAAGCATTTTAGCACCTGCGGGCTGCTGTACAGCGTGCCGTCAAGGTCAAAGACGATCGCTTTGATCATGGGGTCACTTTATCCGGTGCCGTCTTTTTTCTTTTATGTTTGATATATTCCGTCAGCATGGGGATCAGGGAAATGAGGATGATCGCGATCACGAAGAATTTCAGGTTATTTTTTACAAACGGTATGTTGCCGAAGAAAAACCCGGCAAAGACGAACAATGCCACCCAGGCCACGCCGCCGATGACGTTATAACTGATGAACGCAAAGTAGTTCATCCTCCCGACCCCGGCCACGAACGGCGCGAAAGTGCGGACGAACGGCACGAACCGGGCGATCACGATGGTCTTTTTGCCGTAGCGGTCAAAAAACGACTTTGTCCTGTCCAGGTGTTCGCGCTTGATAAAGCGGGAAAAGACCTTTTCGCCGAAAAAGTGTCCGATCCAGTAATTAACCGTGTCGCCGAGGACTGCGGCCAGGGCGAGAATAAAGAACAGCACGTACACGTTCAGAACGCCGGCGGCGGCAAAAGTACCGGCGATGAAAAGCAGCGAATCTCCGGGCAGGAACGGAGTCAGCACCAATCCCGTCTCCATGAAGATGACAAGGAATAAGATGACATAAACGTAGTTGCCATAGGTCTGAATAAGCGTCAGGAGATAAGTATCGACGTGCAGGATGAAATTGATGATGTTTTTTATCATGGTTCCATTAAGAATGCGTTTTTTTATTTATTTTTTTTAAAAACTCTTCCGCTTTTTTCCCGGTGGCATGGCGGCTGTTTGTTGTCTGCCGCTTTACGAACTCGCGTGCCGCCTGTTTTTCTTTCATGCCCAGGTCATCATAAAATGTTTCCAGCGCCAAAATGACCTTGCCGAGCGCGATATTGCGGCATTCAACCGTATCGTAATCGTAGTGTTCGACCTTAAGCAGTTTTCTGGTGATCCGTCCCCGGTACTCGCACTTTACCTGGGCGATCTCGGCCAGAGCCGAAACCGCATGACCCGCGGTGATAAGCTTGCCAGCATTGAGAAAACCGCATAATCTGCCTAGCAACCGGCCGGCTTTTTTCTCTTTGTCGGCTTTTATCAGGCACCCGACAATGTCGATCGCGGTCCATTTAAGGATCTGGTTTTCGCTGTCCAAAAGGTCGATAAAAAATTCAATATGCGGATAGAGCCTGCGGGGATTTTCTCTTGCCGTCGCGACCAGCGCCTTCGCGCAGCCGTACTTAATCTTTGGATCGCTGGAGGACAGGTCTTTCAGATCCCAGGACGTTGTTTTTTTCATTATGGATATTATACCAAATCTAATGCAAAATTCAAGGAACTGATTGTGGTTAATCTGCTCTCTACGTCAATAATATTAACATTCTAACATTCTAACATTCTAACATTTTAGAATGATCGAATCTTTCCCGGGGTTTAATCTTGCATGGAATGGTTCTATCTTATTATCCTGCCGCTTTAACAATTTCTCTTGCCCAGTTGGCAGCGCGCTCCAGCTCCACATCCTTTTCAAAACCCTTGCCCAGAGCATCACCCATCGCCCGGGCGATTTTCTCCGTGTTGCCGTAAACCGAATCATAAACGATCAGTATTTTCATGGTTGTTTTTGCTCCTTTCCGTAAAAGGCATAAAAAAATCCTTTATCAGAGTTACTAATTCGTTGACAGCAAAATCAAAATCGATAAGCTCAGGTATTTGATTTTTCAGCCTGATGTTCCACAATCTTTTGTAATCTGGATGTTTAATCGCTCTTAACAATGACGACACCTCAATATCAGCACCGCTTTTTTCATAAAAAGACTCCCTGACCGTCCTGATACTTATATTAGACTTAAATAAAAACAATAAATCCCATAAATCACGCGGTTCATTAACAACATCTAGAATTCGTAATATTTTTTCCGCAGCTATCGATTCCAAGTCATATGTCTTGAGCTGACGGGTTTGTCCTTTATAATCATCAAACGTAAATTGGATTTTTCTCTCTTTTGAAGACAGAACAATTATATCCTCTATCATATCTATTTTCAACTTCTTATCCATTTGTATCTCAGGTATGATATTGTATGCGATCAGCAACTGGATGTGACCCTTTTGCGGACGCAGTACCTCGCTTATGTTCAGGTCAATAGGCAATACCTTTTTTGTCTCATCGACAACGCTGGTAAATGCGGTTTCATAAAACGTGCTTTTATTGCCATGGTGTATAATGAAATCAAGATCTTCAGAATACCTGAATTCCGGAAAGTATATTTTTTTAAGGGCTGTGCCTCCCCGGAAAATCAATTGGGTTCTAAGAAAATCGTTGCCGGCAATGCGGTCAAGGAGCAATTCAATAAAATAGTCTTTTTCAATCGTATCTTCCGATACTTTGTATTTATCACTTAGTCTCAGGGCAAGGTTGTAATCGATCATCCTCACGCCTGCAAGATTTTCCTAATTTGCTCCGCGCCCACATTATCCAACAAGCGCCAGCTATTGCCTTTTATTGCTCTCTTACCCATTGTCGGATCGAAAATATCGTACCTCAATCTTACATATTTTTTTAGCGCATCCAAAAGCCAGGAAGGACCTATCTCAGTGAGTTCAAGAATATAGCCAATCCTTTTTGCCACCACATTCTTGCCGTATTTTTGAACATACGACAGTAATAGTTTATAATCAATTCTATCTTTAGCCAACCAAATGCCTTTTGCCACTTCGGTCATGCCGCCGCAGTATTCCGGATGAGCGACAGCATCAATGATTGTTTTTTCAATGTTCGACAGATTGGCTTTTTCGGTCTTTGTAACCCAGGCGCTGGTCACACCCCAGATCTTGGATTTATCAACGAATACAAAGATAACCGTTTGCTTTAGCGCCTTGGGAACAACCTGTCTTATCGGCGTGGCCACAAAAATTTTCAGTAATGGCTGGGTCGTCATACCCCAGTACCGCATCGCACTGTAGAATGCGATATAATAATGCGGTGAATTGGCAATCTCCCGGGCGACTATATACCAGTTGCCGGAATAGCTGTCAATTGATCCGAGTTCCTGGGGGATAATAATATGTATTCCCTTTTTGAGAGTCGATATTATTTTTCGCTTTGTAAGCTCGGAAACCAGACGACCCGCCGAGAAGTAATTCAACCCGGTTATTCGCTCCACATCCTTTATCGTAAAGATCAGCTTATGCTCATTGTAGAGTTCCGTAATCAACCCGGCACTCGTTCTTCCAAGCGTTCTAATGATTCTTTTATCCATATTATCAACCATTTCTGTATAGAATTAACGCTCTCATCGTTAATTATATACACAAATAGTAGTTTGTCAAGCGTTATATAACATAAACCCAGACACAGATTTATACAGCAAAGACATAGTTTCCTCTCCCCTTGTGAAAAGGAGTTTAACCAATCTGAACGGATCGGCTTTGTTCAACGCTGTAAGCCAAGTAGTGGTCGAGCTAGAGTGTGGCAGGTCAGCCTTTATTCTTATCAATGAATTTTAAAGCCTTTAGATAAACGTTTTTTACTCCGTTATTGGTTTCCTTTGCCAATATTTCAACAAATTTGTTAACAAGTTCTTTTTGCAACCCGAGATTGCTTTTTGCTATTTCCGTTAGAGCGAATGCCGCACTCCATCTTACGACCGTGCCTTTGTCCATTGTATTTTCTAAAAGTTTTGGTATAGCTTTTGAGACTTCTTTGGGAAATCGCTTGGCTACATTGCCGATAATTCTTGAGGCTTCCCATTTCACCCTTGGAGCCTTGTCAGTAAGACTTTCTATAACAAAATCAAGACAGTTTTCGGCAAATTCGGGATCTTGCTGGGTAACGTACTCCAATGCTTCAATACAATTACCCTTATCCGCAGTAGAGCCGGCTTTGAAACAACCGATAAGCTCATTGACCAGGGTTTTGTCATTATTCAATGCTTGCGCCAGGAGCGTTACGATTTCCTTCGGTTTCTTGTTTGACTTGAGTATTTTTTCTATTTTACTCTCAGGCAGCATATTATCCTCCTCTGCAATTATCAAATATTGATTTCCGGTTTGTATGTGCGTTCATTTTTTGCTCATTTAATTATATCGATACCCCAGTTAAATTCAAGATTCAACAATTTATGTTATGTCGCGAAGCAACGAAGTCGCTGAATCAATCTCATACTTACCGGAACCAAACAAAACAGGACAGGCCGGTTTTGTTCCTAATATCATTTATGCTTCTGCCATGCTGCAAGAAATGTAGTGGTCGAGCTTGCTCGACAAGCGTTTGAAAACTAAAAAAAGTATCATGAGTTAGTTTTCGTTCCTGACGTAAATCTGACAGAAATCTGACGAAAAAGAATCATATACAAGACCTGACGAAAAGCTGACATATTTCTGACACAATATTATTCTCTCCCCGACACCGTTGGAAATAACAAATCTGGTATTGTTTTTATTCGGAATTTAGTAATTAAGAACACCTTGATTAAATATGCACTAGTACATAATATGTAGCTCTTCCAGTGCCTTTTCTTTCTATAAAATTGAGGCTCATCAATTTTCTGAACTTTTGGTTTGCGGTTTCCCTGGTAATTTTGAACCTTTTTGTGATATCTTCACTTGCTACTCTCCCACGCTCCCAGATGAAATTCAGAATCTCTTTCTCTCTATCTGTAAGCTGAGCGTATGTTTCTTGTGGAATTCTGTATATCGGTGCCGACTTCTCCCGACCGTAGAAAGTGACAACAAAATATCCCCCATCATAATCAAAATCAGGAGGACGAAGCCCATAATTTCTCAGTTGAGAAGGCATACCAGGAATACCATAACCCTCTCTTTCCATTAAATCCATAACAAATGCCGCGTCGGCTATTCTTTGATTTCGTCTAACATTAGTCACATCAAAAGATTTTATACGTTCTATTGTATTGGGTCGGAGAAGATGCCCAGGGCTTTTTATTATTACCCTATCTCTAAACATTCGGAATGAGATATGGGCACCTAGTGTGTAATCCCTGTGAACCAATGCATTAACTATGGCTTCTCGAATGACTTCCTCAGGGTATTCAAAATCTTTATTCGCCCTCTGGAAGCCCTTGATTCGAGGTACCTTGGTAACGTGTTTCTTATAAAAATTTACAGAAGCTTCTACCATGTTAAACAGTGGACCAGTGATGTTCCCACTACCATCTCCAACTATTTTTTCAAGCGATATTCCATCTTTGGGAATCCCACTAAAACACTCTACTGTAATGGTATGTTCTTTAAGAAAAACCTCAGGGTGTTCTCCGAAAATCACAATTCCAGCTAAAGTCGGTATATTATGACCTCCCCGTTTAACTAGATATTTTACCTTCCTAAAGTAATCCCATAATTTTATGGACGGAATTTGATATGACAACTTTTTCTTTTTTAAATAATTTTCAATTGCCTTATATGAAAAATCACTGGTAGAAGCTTCAGGCACTGGTCTTTCTTCTTCAAGCGATGGACATTCCATTTTATCTGGCATTGTCATAGTATCCTCCTTTTTTTTGCTTTTGTTTTGCATATTACTTAAATAATCTTTGTTTATTATTCTTATTTCCTCCGCAAGATCTTCATCAAAGAAATCAACTTTTACGCCATGCTTGCGTAGATATATTACACCATGTATCTCAGGATTAGGGTCAAGAATACCAACTACTACTCTAACAATACCTTTCTCAACTATCCTTTGAGCACAGGGTATTTTAGGTGGCTTTCGTTCAGTGCACGGCTCTAAGGTCGTATATAGTGTACCACCAAATGAATCTTCATCAGTCTGCATTTTCATCAAAATTGTGAACTCTGCATGATCGCCAGCACTGAAATGACAACGATGAGCCCTGGAAAATGTTTTTTTATTTTTGTTAACCAACACAGCCCCGACCATAGGATCTACTTTGTTAATATGCTCTGATTTTGCTAGTTTCATCTCCTCAACAGCAATTTCCATGAAATTTCTCTCTCTCCTATTAGGCCTACTCATTTCTTCTCTCACTCCTTATAAATTTGCATTATTTCATAGTGGACGTATTTATATTATGCCTTTACTATCATTCTATAAGTAATACGACACCGACGAATACAATTTCTATAGCACCACTACTATTGTCATCAACAATAATGTCAGTACGAACATAGCAAGCATTACTGTTTCGCCTATTGTCCATTATAAAAGCTGTTGCCGAAGGTTATTTAGGGGAATTTTGATTCCCTTCTTATCAAATGTTATATACTTATGAGCTTTTTTTATCATTTCACTATTCGTTATTTGTGATAACATAGCTTAAATTCTAAATGTAAGCGCAATATCGTCGAAAAGTGCTATTGAAGAATCAAAGTCTTCTTGGGTAGTTGTGAATGTGAGGGTATACAGATTTTCCTTGACCCTGTCTACCACAAGGATTTGGTAAAGCGCTAACTGCTCGCCCAAGTTAGTTACCCAATCGACCCGATATTTCTTTGCGGCAAGACCCAGGAAGAGAAAATTCTCTTTGAAAACAAGTTTTGCATTAGGCATGAGTGCGAGAACATCTGCTAAGCCACTTTCGTACATTTCATCTAATTCACCTTTCCAGGTATCAATATTAGTAATTATCACATTCACATTCCTAGCAAATCCCAGTCTTTCAACAGACTTCAAATCTCTAGCAAAACCGTATTGGGTTTCTTGAGGAAATCTAGAAAACTCCCAATATTCAGGGTAGCAAAAGCCGAATTGAAACTCCTTTGACACTTCCGGTTTATAGCCTATGGGGACAATAAAATTATCCAATTTGCTGGTAATTAGCTGTTCAATCTGAGTTTCGAGTCTGCGAATCTTTTCATCAGCAGAGAACTTCTTAAATTCCCTTTCCGTAGATGTAATTCTAAAGTAGGTATCTCGAAGCAGAAGGAAAATTACAACAAATCCTGCTGCTGCCCCGCCTATACTTACACCCTTATTCTGAACCTGAGCAAACGAATCCAGAAAGTAAAAGAGAACATAGGCAGCCACTAAGCTCAGGATGAACAATACAACAACTACAAGTAAGAAGCTTCTTCTCTCTCTTGAGTGATTTATGTCAGTCATATTTTATCTCCTTCAAGTTAATGACGTTTAACGACTATGCTTTGTCGTGCGCTATTATTTAATTTCGTCATTCCGCAATTTATCTATTTTTTTCTTTAAAGCTAATTTAGGATTTAAATCTACAGCTTTTAAGAAATATTTAAGAACACTTTTTTTGCCATCCAAGACCAGAAATAATTCTCCAATTTTTCTATATGATGTCGCCTTCTTATTAACTGAAACATTTTTATTTATTACCTTTTCGTATTTGTTAATTAATTTCTTAATAATAACTTCATCTTCACAAGCTGCTTTCTCACCATATTCGCTTTCTGCTCTATTAAATAGATCATATAGATTGAGAAAATCATCCAATCTTTCTTCTTCTAGACAATAGCCTTCAAAGGAATATTTAATTCTATCATTTGATATTATTAACGAAACTGTTTTTTCTTTAGAGTTAATTTCATATGAATCTGCTCGGCTAACTTGAGGTCTAAATTTATTAATGATTGATGCATCCTTTATATTAATGATAAAAAGCTTATCACCATCTTCATGATCGCTATCCAAAGAACAGAAAACACAAAAATTCCCGTTAGAATCAATTCCATTATTTAATAAATTTGCGTGCAAGCGATAACTAAAAACGATATTCCCCTTAATATCTTTTACATAGAAGATACCCTGTAAATCTGAGGTAAATAACCAATCATTCACAATATAAATACCACTGTTTGAAATTTTGCAATCGTTCGGTCTTTGTATTTTATCATCGATTAATAATATTTTATCATTCTGTAATATTACAATTCTTCCATTACCAGAATCTCTATGTCCAATCATGTCTCCATTCAAATTGGCATCAGCCCATGCAATCATATACTGTTTGTTTTTTGAATAAGAGAATTGTCCAATAAAATTAATATTATCAATAGTAACGAAGTCACCCATAAACGACAATTTTACGTTCGGGAACATTTTTTATAGTATCCTCATATTATCTAACTAATGTCACATGAAACATGACAGAAAGCATGTCGTATTTTAACACGGTTGGCGTACTGCTGGAAGCATGAAATTTTGGTTTGTAATTTCACATGATATTTGGTCTATAAATTCAATGGGTGCGGCTTTAATAAATTCTGATAGTAACCAGTTTTGTTTTAGCTCAAAATGCCTAAAAAGCACGGTTGGTTGATATCTTGCCAATTCACTTAGCCTGTGCATTGAAGCAAGCATAATAGTCAAGGGATGTCTGCCGATAGCTTTTGGATGTGTATGTCTTTTTAAATACCATAAAGTGTTGCTACCAAATATATATTGAAAATCCTTTCTAATTTTTTCGTGATATGTTGTTAATTTTATTATATTGTTTTTCCTTTCATTTCCAGAACGATACCAGTCAAAACGTTTCTTCTTTCTTACTATGAACTTATCTTTGACACCCTCATCTTTTTCATAACCCATTGGACTAATTTTGTTTATTATATATTGGTTTGAATAATTTTCTGGTAATTCAGCACAAATCCACGCTTCATTTGACCTACATTTAGCCACAAAATGGGGATTGATTACTGGAATATATATTTCGGAATATCCACTTGGAAATGTAAGATAGAAACAACGATGAATAAACGGTAAATTATATAGCAAATCTTTTAGTGAATATTCATTACAGCCAGATTCGCCAAAATAATTACACAAACTTGATAAAATTCCACTGGAACGAAATGTTATTAATTCATTTTTCAGATTCGTAACATCCTTTTTAACGCTACCCGTTGCTCCATGAAGCTCAAAAGTGTGGCAGGTCAGCATTTCTCCGAAATTTTAACAGGTAGGCCGAAATTATTTTAGATTTTGAGATTTTCCCCAACGTTCTTCAAAACTCTTCTTTAACACTGGCAAGAATTTAGTTACTAATTTTCTAGGCAAAAAGACAACAAATGATTCTTTATCTGCTAAATCTTTTATACCATGGCCCACTATAATTAATGCATTATCCGCAATTATATATCTATCATGTAATTCATAAGGCTTGTCATATTTTCTCATCGCGATGTTCTTGAATTCTTTTCTAAACCGTTTGAGATTGATTCCAAACTTTGTAATATTACCCTGCTCTTCAGTGCCAGGTCTACATGATAAAAACCTTATTTTTCTGTTTTTCCCGAATTTTTCAAGTACATAAAAAGTACCGTTTCCATAGAATGGATCTACAATACAAAGATTGCCTTTTAATAAATCAATAATTTTGGGGAAATTTTTGTTTGGATCTGTCCAAGAATCCTTCCCTGTAAAAAACAAAACCTCTTCCGAAGTTGATGAAGATACGATCTCTTGTCCTACTTTTTGTTTGTCTATCCAACCAGGGAACCAAAACTTCCTTTTGTTTCTACCCTTACCTAAAATCTTAATTTTTATTATATCTTCTTTAAGTAATGGCTCCATTAATGCAGTAAGACAATTAACTTTAATCTTCTTCCCAGCCCCCTCATTCAATAAGTGAGTCAGTTCTTGGGAAGATAGAATTTGGAAAAAATCTCCATCTTTTAATAATTTACAAACCCTGTATGCAAAACTTCTTTTATTAGTTAAAAACTTCTCGCATCTTTGTAAAATCGTGTTTTTGATAACCATTACTACACCTTAATATAAAGCCATTTTTTTGACGGAGACCCATTAACGTTTCTCTTTATTTTTTTTAGCAGTCCTTTGCGTACAATTTTTCTCAAGGGGAGAGTTAAGTCGGATGCTTTTAAATGGTAGTCTTTCGTTTTTAATTCGGATATAATTTCACTTATGGTTTGCGGAGCGTTAAAAAAACCCTCATCAATAAGTGATTTAATTTTCTCTATCGTGCTTCCGTGTTTATACCATGTATTTGTTTTTGATATGACCTTGACAGCTTTCTTACCCTCGAGCGCAGTTATTCTTTTTTCGTGATTTTTTAGTATCTTGATGATTTTACTCATTTCTTTTTCGCTTGGCATCTGTTTCCTCTTCTATATAAGGGTATTTTTGCAGAAATTTTCTATCCCCCCGTTTTCCCTGTGATAGTAAAAAATCTGCTCTCTCCAAAGCCTTGCGTGTTGCATCACCAAAATTATATCCTTTATTATGTAATTCTTCTTCTACTTCATTCAGAGTCTTGCCTTTGATAAAAAATTTGTTTTGCCACAATATTTTCAAAGCATCCGGGGCAGTTTTTGCTATTTTCATTTCAGGTACCTAAATAAAATATTTATATTTACCAGCGCCATCCTTTTCCCTTTGTATACGCTCTCTCCTAAGTAGATAAAGTAGATTGACTCTGATGTCGGTGAGTTTTGCGGTGCAACCTAATCTGTCTTTAAGTTCTTTCTTTATTTCTTCAGCGGTTTTTGGGTTCTTTTCCAGGATTTTTAAAATTTTTTCTGCCAAACTTGTTCCTTGTTTCTTCTGTTTCTTTTTCATCATCTTTGCACCTACCTCCATTGCTGTTCATCCCTTATATAACCCAGCTCACGCCTTCCCAATAATTTGAGAATAATGGCTAACTGAGATTGTTTATTATCGAACATGCTGATATTTCTCTCCTTAGTTCTTTTACCCTAAAAGCTACGTTAATTTTGTCCTCTACTTACTGACTTAAGTATAAATAATTTAGGATAATTGTCAATAACTGGATGCAGGAGTCGAGTTCGCTGGACATATGTTCTATATAAAAAGTATAATACATATGCAAAATCACCTTTTATTCTAAACATCACCTGAAATTTTATGATTTTATAGTTAAAAACATAGAAAATACGGCAGTTCAGTTTTTTACCCAGTAATGCTATTGCTCCCTAGCAATCCGGAAACGGTCTTTTGTCTGTTGATTTCTTATTTCGGCAAAATTTTTCGATGCATTTTCTTTAAGTTCTTTAATATTCCTTAAAAATAATTTACGCATTTTCTCGGTTTCATTGGCTACGTTTGATAAATATTTTGGTAAATATGATTCCTTTATCATGTCAATACAATAATTCGCCTTCATATTTCGTGAAGATATCGAATGAATGAGAACCATATGGTCATTTTCTTTTATCTTGTATCTTGATCCTTTTGTTTTACATTCGTACAAGTCGCCGCTGAACAAAATCACGGGATAAATGATTTTTATAAAAAGAGCTGCCTCCTTAGAACTCTGGTGATCAGCATTAACTTTTATATACTCATTATACTCTTTCTCTTTGGATCTCGTGGCTTTACACAATCCATATAGTGTTCCATACAATTCACCGTGATTCGCTTCGTTTTTCCCCCCTGCTCCGTGTTTAACAGTACAAAATTGTGTTGCAATATATTCACACTCCCTGTAGTGAGATACAACATCTGCAAGTTCATATTCCATTGGTACTCCCTCAAAAAACCATGGAACACTACAGCATGCTACAGCAATATCAAATTGACCCAGAAATGTTGCTTTTCTTGTGAAACCAACTATTGGAAAGTGATTATTTTTACAAGCTATTAGTATTTCAACTTCAAAACTGTCAAGGATATCTTCACTTTCAGATAGTTTGATAGAACGAGTCGCATCTGCATCAAGTTCACGTGATTCCCCTGAGTCTATATCTTCATACGGTGTGTTTGTAATGACATTATATTTAAACTTCTCAAGAATGGGACATATACGCTGTTCTAACAAATAACCTGAATACTGTAGAGCATCACGGATTTGTTGCGTCTTTATCTTATTAAAACTCATTCTTTTATCAAACCGTTCATTCATATTCATTTATTATATCTATTTCCAAAACAAACACTTCTCCTGAACTTTTATGTCTCTATCGCTTCTCTGTCTCTATTATCCACAGTTTACAGTTCTTTGTCAATGACATTTTATACGTGGTAGTTTATTTTTAATAATGGCCATATATTCACACCTTCTGGCTAGAGCCAAAACAATAACCTTAATCTCCGGACGGCTGGATGGTGCTGGCTTCCATCATGAGCATCACTGTTCTTTGCGGGGCTCTTGTCCGGTGCGTAAAGCCCTTTGATATCGTCACTCCCTGATCGGCATACAATTCAATCGTTCTGTCCTTCAGATCGATAAACAAGTAACCGTCCAAGACAAAAAAGAATTCATCGGTATCATCATGCTTATGCCAGTGATACTCGCCCTGGACTATGCCAACCCTTATTACGCAGTCATTAACCCTTGTGAGCGTCTGGTTGTACCACTTGTCTTTGCATTCGGTCACCATTTTAGGAATATCAATAAGTTCGAAATGCTTGTATTTGATATCCAGTTTGGTCACGTAATCGAATTGTTTTCCCACTGATCCTCCCTATAAAAAGCCAGTCCCGCCTTCATAAAGCAAAATCATAAAGGCGGGACCGGAAAGAATGTAAGGTCGCTTATTCTGCGCTGCGCTTGAGCAGACGTTCCCACTGCCGGTCGATCTCGGCCTGAAAATCCGGGATCGTAGTATTGTCTTTGAGCTTGAACAGATGACCGAATCGGCCCTGCATCTTCAGATATTCCTCAATCGGCTTTTTCTCTTTGGGTTTGACCGTTATCTTGTACTTGCCGTTCTCGTATTCGTACAAGGACCAGATACAGCACTCCATTGCTAGGCGCGCCACGACCGCGGTCTTCTCGGGAGCATAAGCCCATCCCAGCCGGCACGGCGAAAGGATGTTTATGAACGACGGGCCGTCGGCATCGAGCGCTTTGCGTACCTTTGTCACCAGGTCGTTCCAGTGACCGATCGACGCCTGCGCCGCATAAGCCGGATCGTGCGCGATGATGATCTCGGTCAGGTTCTTGCGGGGCTGCATCTTGCCCGGGATCACGGTCCCGGCCGGCGATGTCGTCGTGTGCGCGCCCGAGGGCGTGGCCGACGAACGCTGGATCCCCGTATTCATGTACGCTTCGTTATTGTAGCAGACGTAGAGCATGCGATGCCGGCGTTCGATCATCCCTGACAAAGCCTGCAATCCGATGTCGTAGGTCCCGCCGTCGCCGCCGAATGCGATGAACCTGATCTCTTTATCGATCTTGCCCCTCTTCCGGAATGCACGGTACGCGGATTCCACGCCCGAAATAGTGGCCGCGACGTTCTCGAACGCGTTATGGATGTAGGGGACTCCCCAAGCAGTATAAGGGTAGATCGTCGAGATGACCTCAAGACAACCGGTCGCTGCGCCCACTACCACGGGTTGCTGGGCTGCAAGCAGTACCTGCCGCGCCGCGATCGTCGCGCCGCAGCCGGCGCATGCCCGGTGACCGCCCAGGAATTTTTCCTTTTGAGCCGCGAGTTCTTTTATGTTAGCCATTATTCACCCCGCACTCCGTAATACGCAATATCCTTGTCTACTTTGCCGGTTTTCTTAAACGCCAGAAGTTCCTCGTAGATACTCTCGATCTCTTCGATGCTGATATCCCTTCCGCCCAGGCCGTAGACGTAGTTCTTCAATATCGGTTTCGTGTTCGAATCGTATAGGACGGACCGGCAGTCATTGTACAGGTGGCCGCCCATGGACGAGAGCGTGTCCGCCCGGTCCATGATGCCGACAACATTCACCTTCGTGAGTGCCTTGAGCATTGCTTCCCTGGGAAACGGACGGTAGACCCGGCACCGGATCAGACCGACTTTCTTGCCGTTCTCGCGCATCCGCTCCACCGCGACCTTTGCCGTACCGCCGGTCGAACCCATGGCGAGGATCGCCACTTCGGCGTCGTCCATCTTGTACTCTTCCAGAATCGGGTAGTGGCGTCCGAATTCTTTAGCAAAATCATTCTGGGCTTTATCGATTATCGGCAGCACATGGTCCATGGCGTCGATCTGAGACCGCTTATGCTCGAAATAATAATCCTGCAGATCAAGGGCGCCAAGGGTTATCGGGTGATCAAGATCAAGCAGCGAATTCTTCACTACTCTCTCTCCCAGCCATTTTGGCACTTCCTTGTCATCGACGAGCTCCACCCGTTCCATGCCGTGACTGATGATAAATCCGTCGGTCGTGACCATCACGGGCATCAGCGCCTCTTCCGCTATTTTAACGGCCATGATCGTCGAGTCGTAGGCTTCCTGCGTATTCTCGGTGAATATCTGCAGCCAACCTGAATCCCTTGATGCCAGCGAATCCGAATGATCGCAATGAATATTGATCGGGCTCGACAGCGACCTGTTAACCAGGCAGATCACGATCGGCAGCCGCAGGCCGCCGGCAATGAAAAGGATCTCGTGCATCAACGCCAGACCCTGCGAAGAGGTTGATGTCATAACCCTGGCACCGGCAGACGACGCGCCCACGCAGGCACTCAACGCCGAGTGCTCGCTTTCCGCGGGTACGAATTCGGTCGTGACCTGTCCATCGGCTACAAACGACGCGAACAACTGGACGACTTCGGTCGCGGGTGTAATCGGATAAGCGGCGACCACGTCAGGGTTGATCTGGCGCATGGCTTCAGCCATCGCCTCGTTACCGGTCCGCGCAACTACGATGTTCTTATTCACAACAAACCTCCCTTCACCCCCTCCTTTGTCCTCCCCCCTCGAGGGGGAGGGTAAGGGTGGGGGGCGCTCATTTTTCCTCCCGGACCATGGTAATAGCTTTGACCTTGGGCGGGCATTCTTCCGCGCAGATCCCGCAGCCCTTGCAGTACCGGTAATCGATCCCCTGCACTTTACCATCCTTGACGATTATTGCCGAATCCGGGCAGTAGATCCAGCATATCATGCAGTGCGTGCATTTTTTCGAATCCCAGACCGGCTTGTCGCTCCGCCAATCGCCGGTTTCGAATTCCTGGCTGGTCCCGGCTTCCAGGACCAATCCAATCGGCAAATCCTTCCAGCCTTTCTTTTCCTTTTTCATTTCTCTTTAACCTCCTCGTACGCCCTTCTTATGGCCTTGATATTACCATCGACCACATCCGGGCGGGTAGGAAATTTGTGATGCAATCTGTTTTCAACGGATCCCAGCATGGGCTCGAACTCAAGCAGCTTTGATACTTTGATCAGCGCGCCCAGCATTGGCGTATTCGGGATGTCGCGCTTCAGAATGTCATTGGCGATCTTGCTGGCATCGACAACGTAAACTTTTTGAGACGTTATTTTCAATTGTTTTTTTATCTCCTCGGCTGTTTTCTGGCTATTTACAAGGATGATGCCGTCTTTTGCCAATCCTTCGGTCACGTCAATACTCTCCATTAGTGTTGGATCCAGCACCACGACGATATTGGGCTCCTTAATGCCACAGTGCTGGAGTATTGGTTTGTCAGATATGCGGTTAAAGGCATAAACCGGAGCACCCATGCGTTCGGGTCCATATTCCGGGAACGCCTGGATATATTTTCCGGTTTCCACGGCGGCATCGGCAAATAACAGAGCGGCGGTTTTTGCGCCCTGGCCGCCCCGGCCATGCCATCTTATTTCCAATAATGCCATTTAGACTCCTTTCCTTGCAGCATTAAAACGTGTCGATTACGGTGATAAATCATAGATTATCCCGATTTCATCATTCAAATTCCTTATACCAAGGAATCGGGATCCCGTTTCACGGGACAGTGATAAAAAAATCTGTGTTTCCGTGCTCAATGTATATTCGCCGTGATCGCAGGATGGAGTAATTATATGTAAAATAACGTGAAAGTCAAGTAAAATTGACCTGTTAACCGCTTCTGTCACTCCTGCCCCGTACTTTTGTACGGGATAAACTCCAGCAGGAGTCTAGTATGTCGAATATCTGGATTCCGCGCCATGCACGGAATGACGCATAAATTCTTTTTTTCGGTTCTTTTTTTAATCGACGATCACTAACCGATAATTCCTGCCCTCGATTACGGCATGATACACCCCGGCAACATGAGGCTTGAAGATCAGTTCCTGGCAGTATTTCTGCAATACCTTTCTACCGGATATATCAAAGATCTCGATCATTGCCTGGCGGTCAGTATGAATGCGGATCGCTCTGCCAATTGTCTGAACCTGTTCGATCATTGCCGGCGGTGCAGCAATGTGAGACTCATCAATGGCCGTTACGGTATTTTTCTGGATGATCCAGGTTTCGGGATCGATCACGATGCTGACCGGTTCCTGCGGCAACATGCACTCAACGTGTTCATATGAAGAATCGACCGCGAGCGTGACGATCGTGTCACCGGCGGCATAATTGACCCCAATGGGCAAGGGCATATGAAATACCGCGGGCCCGATCGTCTGCACCTGGTCGACATCCAAAACCAAGCGCCAGTTCGGAGATTCGAATATTTTGTTCCATTGCACCTGGTAGACAGGATATCCCATGTCATACACCCATTCCTGGAAGAACCAGTCGTAATCGCCGGCAAGGGTCTGGTTCATGATGCGGTTAAGATCATCGGTCGATGCATTTGAGTACTCAAATGAATCCCGGTATGCGGCCATAAGATCAAGCCAGGTCGAGTCATCGTGGCACAGGTACCTGATCATATGCAATACCCAGCTTCCCTTATAATAACTGTGGCTGCCGCTG